>JAENIX010000145.1:2723-12857 GCA_016844415.1 Actinomycetota bacterium
CCTTTCCGTAAATAGCCAGGCGATGGAAGTGGAAGAGGGAGCGCGTCTCCTCGCCGCCGTCGAGAAGGCCGGGATCAAGGTTCCGACCCTGTGCCATCACAAGGCGCTTACGCCCTACGGAGCCTGCAGGCTCTGCGTCGTCGAAGTCCATGCGCCGGGAAGGGCCCCTTCCCTCCAGGCATCCTGCTCGTATCCCGCGGCCGCCGGAATCGACGTCCTTACCGACACGGAAAGGGTCAGGCGGGCCAGGAAAATCACCGCGGAGCTCCTGCTGGCCCGATGCCCGGACTCCGAGGTCATCCGGAGAATCGCCTCCGAGCTCGGCGTGAAGGAGCCGCGGATCCGCAAAAAATACGACGATTGCGTCTACTGCGGCCTCTGCGTGAGGATGTGCGAAGAGCGGATGGGGCGCAGCGCAGTCGGGTTCACGGGGCGGGGGCCGGGGAAGAAACTCCAATCCCCCTTCGGGAAGCACAACCGGATGTGCTGGACGTGCGGGGCGTGCGATTTCATCTGCCCCGTCGGCAAGAAGGTGTCTGTCCTCGCGAGCGAAAGCGTTTCGGTCCCGATCCCCAACGAATACAACCTGAACCTGGACAGAAGGCCCGCCGTCTCCATCCTCTATCCGCAGGCGGTTCCGAACAAGCCGGTGATCGACAGGGAAACCTGCCTCCGCCTGAGCAAGGAAGCGTGCGGGATCTGCGAAGTCGTCTGCGAGGCGAAGGCGATCGACTACAAGCGGCAGGATGAAATCGTCGAGATTTCGGTGGGTGCGGTCGTCCTATCCCCCGGGTACGAGCTCTTCGACCCGAGAATCAAGGAGGACCTGGGGTACGGGCGATATCCCAACGTACTGACGGCGCTGGAATTCGAGCGGATCCTGTCGGCGTCGGGACCGTTCGCGGGCGAGGTCATGAGGCCGTCCGACAGGAGCCACCCGAAGCGGATCGCCTTTCTCCAATGTGTCGGCTCGCGGGACCACGAAAGGGACTTCTGCTCCTCCGTGTGCTGCATGTACGCCACGAAGGAAGCGATCATCGCGAAGGAGCACTCGAAGGAAGAGCTGCACTGCGACATCTTTTTCATGGACATCCGGGCGTACGGCAAGGGGTTCGAGGCCTATTACGAGACGGCGAAAAAGCACGGCGTGGGGTACATCCGGTGCCGCGTCCCGTCCATCGAGGAGATCCCCGCAACCGGGAACCTGCGGATCCACTACCTCGCCGAGGACGACCGGAAGGCTTTTCTCGAATACGACCTGGTCGTCCTCTCCGTCGGGATGCAGCCCCCGAAGAAGGCCAGGGAGATTTCGGAGACGTTCGGGATCGAACTGAACGACCACCGGTTCTGCCGGACGTCCACGTTCCGGCCCGTCGATTCCACGCGGGAAGGGGTCTTCGTTGCGGGGCCGTTCACGGAGCCCAAGGACATCCCCGAGACGGTCATGCAGGGGTCCGCTTCGGCGTCGAAGGTCATGTCCCTGTTAAGCGACGTCAAGGGGAGCCTGATCGTTCCGAAGGAGTACCCGCCGGAGATCGACGTTAAGGGTCAGGAGCCCAGGGTCGGCGTCTTCGTGTGCCATTGCGGGACGAACATCGCGGGAGTCGTCAACGTGCCGCAGGTCGTCGAATACGCGAGGACGCTCCCCGGCGTCGTCTACGCGGAAAACAACCTGTACACCTGCTCCAACGACGCCCAGGAACGGATCAAGGAGAAGATCAGGGAACACAACCTGAACCGCGTGCTGGTCGCCTCCTGCACGCCGCGGACGCACGAGCCGCTGTTCCGGAACACGATCCGGGAGGCGGGGCTCAATCCCTATCTCTTCGAGATGGCGAACATCCGGGACCAGTGCTCATGGGTGCACATGCACGAACCGGAGAAGGCGACGAGGAAGGCGAAGGATCTTGTGCGCATCGCGGACGCGAAGGCGGTCATGCTGGAGCCGCTGCGGAAAGGTTCCGTGAGCGTGACCAAGGCCGCTCTGGTCATCGGCGGCGGGATCGCCGGCATGACGTCCTCGCTCGACCTGGCGGGCCAGGGGTACGACGTCTTTCTCCTTGAGAAGGAACAGGAGTTGGGGGGGAACCTCAGGCGCATCCATTACCTGCTCGACGGCGAGGACCCGCAGGAAGAGCTTGCGACCCTGATCGGCAAGGTCAAGGGAAACGGAAAGATCCAGGTGTTTACCGGGGCCGCGATCGGGAAGGTGGATGGCTCCATCGGCCATTTCCGGACGATGATCAGGACGAACGGAGAAGAGAGGGAAGTCGAGCACGGCGTTGTGATCGTCGCGACCGGCGCGAAGGAGTACGTCCCGAAAGAATATTCCTACGGCGCGGACGAGAGAGTCCTGACGCAGCTTGAGCTCGAGCGGCGGCTTGCGGCGGACGGAAAACGGTTTCTTTCAGCAGGCAGGAACCCGCCGAAAACCGTCGTAATGATCCAGTGCGTCGGATCGAGGGACGAGGAAAGGCCGTACTGCTCGAGGGTGTGCTGCTCGCACGCCGTGAAGAACGCGCTGAAGATCAAGGAGCTCTCTCCGGAAACGAACGTCTACGTCCTGTACCGCGACATCCGGACCTACGGGTTCCGGGAGGGGTATTACACGAAGGCCCGGCAGCAGGGCGTCGCTTTCGTCCGGTACGACGAGAACCGGAAACCGGAAGTCGCGAAAAACGGAAACGGCTTGAGCGTCGGCGTGCACGATCAGGTCCTTGGGATTCCCATCGAGATCCCGGCCGACCTTGTCGTCCTGTCGGCAGGGACGGTTCCGCATGAAGAGAGCAAGGCCGTCGCCCAGCTCTTCAAGATCCCGCTGAACCAGGACGGGTTCTTCCTCGAGGCGCACCTTAAACTGCGCCCCGTCGATTTCGCGACCGACGGGATCTACCTGTGCGGCCTGGCGCATTCGCCCAAGACGATCGATGAAAGCATCGTCCAGGCGGGAGCGGCGAGCGCGAAGGCGTCCGTCATCCTCTCGAATGATTCCCTGGAGCTGGAAGCGAACATCTCCCACGTGATCGACGAGAACTGCGACGGTTGCGCCTACTGCGTCGACCCCTGCCCGTTCAAGGCGGTCACCCTCATCGAATACATGTGGAAAGGCCAGGTCAAGAAGACCGTCGAGATCAACGAAAGCGTCTGCAAGGGGTGCGGCACCTGCATGGCGACCTGCCCGAAGAAGGGCATTTACGTCCGCGGGTTCACGCTGGAACAGATAGGGGCCCAGATCACCGCCGCGCTCGAAGCGGCGGGGTGAGGTGGAACGGTGGGGAACGCGGAATTCGAGCCTCTGATCATCGCCTTCTGCTGCAACTGGTGCTCCTACGCGGGCGCGGACCTGGCGGGCGTGTCGCGGCAGCAGTATCCGCCGAACGTCAGGATCATCCGCGTGATGTGCTCCGGCATGGTCCACCCGAACCTCGTCATCAACGCGCTCACCAAGGGGGCGGACGGCGTGATCGGGCTGGAGAACGAGAGGTTCCGGCTCGAATGGGTCTCCGCCTCGGAGGGGACGAAGTTCGCGGGCGTCATGAAGGAGTTCACCGAGGAGATACGGAAGCTGGGCCCCAGCCCGTACAAGACGTAGGAGATGGCATGGACATATCCAGGAAATTCGACGGCAGTAAGTTCATGTGGGACGGCGCGGAGTACAAGGAAGAAACCGAGGCGCGCGGCGCCCTGGAATCCTATCTGTCCAACGGATTCGACGCGAAGAAAATCGAGGAAGGGGGGGCTTTCTACGTCTTCACGCGCAAAGTGGCAACTGAGGTCAAGGTTGAAGGAAAGGCTTAAGAACCGTTTTTCAACCAAGGCAACCCAACAGTCAGGCGAAGGAGGTTAACCATGGCCGTAAGAGTCGCGGAAGAGTGGTTCGCGATCTGCGGGGGGTGCGAGGTGACCATCCTCGACATCGGAGAACCGCTGCTCGACCTGCTCCCGAAACTGCAGTTCGTACACATGCCGGTCCTCATGGACCACAAGATCTACGGGCAGCTGGGAAATGGCAAGAAGATGGAGATCCCCGAGGCGGAGGTAGGCATCATCTCGGGGGGGATCCGGAACGAGGAAAACAGGGAGCTGGCGAAGGAAATGAGGGCGAAGTGCAAGACCCTGATCGCCCTGGGCAGCTGCGCGTGCTTCGGCGGGATTCCCGCGCTGGCGAACCAGTTCAAGGTCGAGGAACTTCTGGAGAAAGTGTACCGGGGCTCGAAGACGACGCCCCCCGCCCCCACCCCGTCCACCGATATTCCCCCGCTGACCGACAGGGTCTACGCGCTGGATGAAGTCATCAAGGTGGACGTCTACATCCCCGGCTGCCCGACGGCGCCTGAGATCGTGGCGGAGGCGCTCGTGTCGCTGCTCGAGGGAAAGGCGTTCTCCCTGCCGGAGAGGAGCGTATGCGACGACTGCCCGGTGAAGAGGGAGGAAAAGGCGGACATCCAGCTGAAACGGCCCCTCGAGTCGATCATCCCTGAGGGCGCAAAGCTGGAGGGTTCCCGGTGCTTCATGGAGCTTGGGTACCTGTGCCTGGGGCCCGTGACGAGAACCGGATGCGGGGGGAGCGAGAAGACCCCGCGGTGCATCAAGGGGCGGATGCCGTGCAGGGCCTGCTTCGGCCCGATCCGCAAGGACGCGAATCCTCTCGTCGAAATGATGGGAGCGCTTACCAGCATCGGCCTCGATCCGAAGACCATCCCGGACCGGGCGGCAACCTTCCAGCGCTACATCGGCGCCCAGGGAAGGCTGCGGCCTGTTGCGAAAAGACCGTAAAGGAGGTTCGCAATGACCCAGACGATAGTGATCCAACCCGTAACGAGAATCGAAGGGCATGCCAAGGTGACCATCCAGCTTGACGAAGCCGGGAACGTCAAGGACACGAAGGTCAACGTGATCGAGCTTCGGGGGTTCGAGAAGTTCCTGATCGGGAAGCCCGTGGAGGAGCTGCCGCGGATCGTGACGAGCATCTGCGGCGTGTGCCCCTGGTCCCACCACCTGGCGAGCGCGAAAGCGTGCGACGCCGTCTTCGGCGTATCGGAGATCCCGTCAGCGGGGAGGAAACTGCGGGAGCTTTGCAACTTCATCGCCTACACGGAGGAGCACATCCTCCAGTTCTACTTCCTTTCGGGCGCCGATTTCGTGATGGGCCCGGACGCTCCGTACGCCGTGAGGAACGTCATCGGGATCGCGGGCGCGGTTCCGGAGGTGGCGAAGACGGTCGTCCGGTGCAGGACGCTGGGCTCCCGGATGCTGGACAAGGTCTCCGGGAAATCGATCCACCCCGTCACCGCGGTGCCGGGAGGGTTCAGCAAGGCGCTGACCGCGGAAGAGCGCGACGCGCTCAAGCCGATGGCGCAGGAGATCCTCGAGCTTTCCAAGTTCACGATGGACTACGCGAAAAAGAACATATTCCCGAAATACCTTGAAGTGGTGAAGACTCTCGGCGTCATCGAGACGGGGTTCCTGGGAACCGTGGGGAAGAACGGCGCCCTGGACCTCTACGACGGGATGCTTCGGATGATGACCGCGGACGGGAAATACGAGGACTTCGCCGCCGACAAGTACACGGACCACATCATCGAGCACGTGGAGCCCTGGACGTACCTGAAGTTCCCCTACATGAAAAAGGCCGGGAAGTTCTCCATGGACCTCAACGCGCCGTCGGGGATCTTCCGGGTTAACACGCTTGCCCGGCTTAACGTCTGCGAAGGCATCACCACGCCGCTGGCGCAGAAGGAGTTCGAGGAGTTCCGCAGCGCCTTCGGCAGGCCCGCCCAGCTCACGCTTCTCTACCACTGGGCCCGGCTGATCGAGCTTCTCCACGCCTCGGAAAGGATCATCGAGCTGTTGAACGACCCGGAGATCACCAGCACGGACGTCCGCGTGGCCGTCAAGCCGAGGGCCGCAAGGGGCGTCGGCTGCGTCGAGGCGCCGAGAGGAACGCTGATCCACGATTACGAGACCGACGATAACGGGATCGTCACCAACGTCAACCTGATCGTGGCGACCACGAACAACAACGCCGCGATCAACATGTCCGTGAAGCAGGCGGCGTCATTGGTGATCAAGAACGGCGTGTACGACGAAGGGGCGCTGAACAAGGTGGAGATGGCGATCCGCGCCTACGACCCGTGCCTTTCCTGCGCCACCCACGCGTTGGACGGGAGACTGCCGGTGAAGGTGGAAATCGTCGATCGCGACGGGAAACAGATAGACGTGCTGTCGAACTGCTAGCGAGAGGTTATTTTCACGAGGAGGGGCCTTGTCCGTTTACTTCGACACGCCGGTCGTGGTTCTGGGATGCGGGAACCGGCTGTTCGGGGACGACGGATTCGGCCCCTCCAGAACAATTTCGCGGTTCCGGAGAACGTCACGATCATGGACGCGGGCACCGGCGTGCGGAACATGCTTTTCGACATCGTGCTCGGCGAAGGGATCGTGAAAAAGGTGATCGTGGTCGACGCCATCGACGCCGGAAGAGTTCCCGGCGAAATCCTGGAGATCGACCCTTCCCAGATATCCGCGAAGAAGCTTTTCGATTTCTCCATGCACCAGCTGCCGACGTCGAACCTGCTCCAGGAGCTGAAAGACCTTTGCGGGGTGGACGTCAAAATCATCTCCGTCCAGGTGGAGAACATCCCGGAATTCGTGCGTCCCGGGCTCTCGGAAACGATCGCCCGTTCCCTGCCCGCCGTCTGCATGAAAATCCTCGAGGAATGCGCCTCGGCATAAAATCGGATCGCTTTACGGAACAATGAGTGGGAATAAGGAACCCGAAGGAGGGGACCCGAACGGCTCCTCCTTCGGGCTCGGGAAGTTACGATGCGTACGCCTTCCCTATGCGGCCTTCTCCTCGCGGATGAGTTTCCTCATCTTTTCCTGTAGGTCTTTGGGGATTTCCGTCATTCCGTGAAACTTCCTCCCGTGATCCAGGGCGTTGCGGAAGAGCTCTTCCTCCGTTTCGCCGCGGCACACGAAATCGCAATCCACACCGGCGTCCTTGCAACGTATCGTCTTAGGCATCACCCACCTCCGCCCCATGCTTTTTTCCCCGGGGTAGAACATTGGATGATTACAGGGAACGCGGAGTTCCTTATTCCTTTCATTTGAGCAGGAAGTCCACCCTGTTGTCCGGTGCGATCAGAGCTTAGACTTTATCGCCGGATGGCACTCCTTGCAGGAGCCCTTGACCTTCTTGTTGTCCTCCATGTGGCAGTTCCTGCACTTCAGATGCATCGCCTCCTTGAACGAAGGGGTGTCCTTGTCGCCCTTCGCCGAGTGGCAGTCGGAGCACTTCTCCTCGTCCCCCGGCTTGCTCATGTGGTGGCACTTCTGGCAATCTCCTATCCTTTTTGCGTGCCCCTTGTGGTCAAACGACACCTTTCTTTTGGCGTAGACCTTGAGGTCTATCTTCCCCGGGGGTTCCCCGCCGCCGGCGATCCCCGCGAAAAACACCGAAATCACGATTACGCCCACGATTGCCGTGAACTTCCTCATACACCGGCCCCCCGTTTTTCCGGAATGAATATCATGAATTTCCGACATCCAGCCCCCGGCTGTCAAGTCATCCCACGGCAGGGAACGCTCCCGGTACTGCCGCAACCTTGCCGCCGAAAATATTTTAGGAACGTCCCCGTTTTTACGTTGCCGCCGAAAATATTTTAGGAACGTCCCCGTTTTTACGTTGCCGCCGAAAACATTTTAGGAACGTCCCCGTTTTTACGGCTCTGTCCTTCACGGGTAGAGGCCGCGGAAGCGCATCGCCTCTGCCACGCGGGAAATTCCGATCATGAGCGCCGCCATCCGGTGGCTCACCCCTTTTTCCTTCGACAGCGCAAGCACCTCGTCGAACGCACGCAGCATTATACGGGATAGCTGACGCTGTATCTCCGGCAGATCCCAGAAGAATTTCTGGGTGTCCTGCACCCACTCAAAGTAGGAGGCGGTCACCCCGCCCGCGTTCCCGAGGATGTCCGGTATTATGAACACACCTTTCCCCTGTAGAATTTCGTCGGCTTCAAGGGTGGTCGGGCCGTTCGCCCCTTCCGCCAGGATCCGGCACCGGATCCTTGACGCGTTCTCCTTCGTGATCTGCCCGGCGGTGGCGGCAGGCACGAGAATGTCGCAGGGTATCTCCAGCAGCTCCATGTTCGAAACCGGCTTCACGCCGGGGAATCCGGATACCTTTCCTCCCGCTTCCGTGTGAAGGATCATGGCCTCCATGTCGATCCCTTTCGGGTCGTACGCCCCGCCGTCGACATCGCTAACCGCGATAACACGGACCTTCCGCTTCCACAACTCCAGGGCGGCGACCGAGCCGACGTTGCCGAACCCCTGCACCACCGCTGTCGCCTTGCCCGGGTCAAGCCCGATCAGCAGGAGCGAGGCGAACACGAGGTTGCAAAGCCCCACGCCCGTCGCCTCCCTGCGGCCCAGCGACCCTCCCACGGAAACCGGCTTCCCCGTGACCACTCCCGGCACGGAATAGCCCACCTGCATGGAATAGGTGTCCATGATCCACGACATCGTCTGTTCGTTCGTATACATGTCAGGCGCCGGGATGTCCTTCTCGGGGCCGATCAGCATGAAGATCTCCGAGGTGTATCGCCTCGTCAGCGCCTGAAGCTCCCGGCGCGACATCCGGGGCGCGTCGCAGCAGACCCCGCCCTTTGCCCCGCCGAAGGGGATGTTCATCAGCGCGCATTTCCACGTCATCCACATGGCGAGCGCCGTCGTCTCCTCCAGCGAAACCGTGGGGGCGTACCGGATCCCTCCCTTCCCCGGCCCGAGCGTCAGGTTGTGATGCACCCGGTTGCCCGTGAAGGAAACCACCCGCCCGTCGTCCATCCGCACCGGCACCGTGACGACGAGGGCTCGCTTGGGATACCGCAGGCGGTCGGCAAGATTAGGGTCCAGCCCGAGCAGCGAGGCCGCGCGGTCGAGCTGCTCCACCGCCTCCTTCAGCATGCTCTGCCCTTCCTGACTCTCCCCCCAGGACGGAAACGGCATCTCTTCTACCTCCTTTCGAAGGCCGAACGCGGTGCGCCACGTTCCCCCGGACTTTCACGTAAAGTGTACCAATAAATCTTCGCCGCCCGTTTCTTCTTTCGAATGCACTATGGGATTGGTTTACCATAGGAGGCGATGGGACCGACGGATTCGACATCCGGAGCGACATGGCGGCGATTGGCCGGTGGCGAGATATCACTTGAGATCCTCCGCCGGCGATCGATGATCCTGGAGCGGACCCGCGCCTTTTTCCGCAGGAAAGGATTCATGGAGGTCGATCCGCCGATCGCCGTCCCGTACCCGAACATAGACCCGAACGTTTTTCCGGTGGTCCTTTCGGACGCTGCGGGGAGGGCTTCCAAGCGTTTCCTCCACACATCCCCCGAGATATCGATGAAAAAGCTTCTCGCGGCCGGGTCCGGCAACATCTTCTGCCTGGGAAAGGTTTTCCGTGACAGGGAAGGGTCCCCGCTCCACCACCCCGAGTTCACGATGCTCGAGTGGTATCGGGTCGGCGAACCGGTCGAAGCGGTCATGGAGGACGTCGAAGCGCTCGCCCGTGAGCTGGCGGGCGAGATTCACGGAAAGGAGGAGATCAGCCGGGGCGGGGAGGCCTTCTCCCTCTCCGGAAGATGGGCGCGCCTGGAGCTATCGGACCTATTCACGGACCTTCTCGGCGCTCCGATGACGGGAGAAGAGGAAGCGCTCGGATCCGCGCTTGTCCGAAAGGGGATACGGCCGGGGGATACCGAGACATGGGAGGACCTCTTCTTCCGCGCCTGCATCGACGTGATCGAACCCGCTCTTTCGGGCAAGGGGCCGGTGTTCCTCACCGGCTTCCCGTCCGCCCTCGCCGGGATGGCCCGTAGGCGCAAGGGTAACGACGGCATCTGCGAGCGATTCGAGGGGTACATCTGCGGCGTGGAACTGGTCAACGGGTACGAGGAACTGACCGACCCGGCGGAACAGGAGGAACGGCTGCGGCAACTCGCTTCGCGGCATGAACACCAAACGGGCGTCGCTCTGCCGGTCGACCCGGACTTCCTGGACGCGCTCCGGCACGGCCTCCCCCCCTGCTCCGGCGCCGCGCTCGGTTTCGACCGGCTGGCGATGCTGCTGCTG
>JAENIX010000146.1 GCA_016844415.1 Actinomycetota bacterium
TTCGGCGCGGCACGCGGTGACCGATTTACGGAGGCTGGTGCGCCTCCAGGTCGAGCAGTCCGCACTGTCGGTTCGCTCTTCCCTGGAGCAGGGCGAGGCACGCAGGAAGGAGCGGGAGGCCTCCGGGGAGAACTTGCTGCTCGCCACGGGGCGGTACGAAGTGGGAGTGGGTGACATCATAGAAATGATCGACGCGCAGGTGCAGATGTCCCGCTCGGAAACGCAATACGTCGACGCACTCTACGGCTACAGCGTGTCCGTCGCCGCTCTGCAGCGGGCGGTCGGGAAATGATTTCGAAAACGGATCGAAGGGGTCGGCAATGAAGAAGCGAGTTCATCCGGGGATGTCCCCGCTGGCGATTGCCTGCGGCGCTCTTTTTCTCCTTGCGGGATGCTCCGGCGGCTCCGGCTCGAAGACGTCGCCCGGCGGGCAGCCGCCCGCCGTTCCGGTGACGGCGGCCCATGTGGTCCGGAAGGACGTCCCCGTGCAGTTGCGGACGATCGGGACGGTGGAGGCGTTCTCCTCGGTGTCCATCAAGACAATGGTGACCGGCCAGATCGTGAAAGTCGGCTTCCGCGAAGGGCAGGACGTCAAGCAGGGGGAACTCATCTTCGTCATCGACCCCCGGCCCTACGAGGCGGCGCTCAAGATCGCCGAGGCGAACCTGGCAAGAAACGAAGCCCTGAAGGAGAACGCGGAAAAGGACCTGAAACGCTATGCGTCCCTGATCGAAAAGGATCTGGTCCCGCGGCAGCAGTTCGACCAGGCGACGTCCAGCGCCGCCGCCCTTGCCGCGACGGTCAACGCCGACCGATCCGTCGTGGAGAACGCCCGGGTGCAGCTCGGCTACTGCTTCATCCACTCCCCCATCGGCGGCCGGACGGGGAACCTGTTCATCAAGGAAGGAAACGTGGTCAAGGCGAACGACGCGGCCCTTGTCACGATAAACCAGATCGTCCCGATAAACGTATCCTTCTCCGTGCCGGAGCACCATTTGGCGGATATCCGGAAATACAAGGAAGCGGGGTCGCTCCGCGTCGAAGCCACGATCCGGGGACAGGAGAATAACCCCGCGCGCGGCACGCTCACGTTCATCGGCAACTCGGTCGACAACCCGACCGGGACGATCCAGCTGAAGGGGACGTTCACCAACGCCGATAGGCGGCTATGGCCAGGACAGTTCGTAACCGTCGAACTGACTCTGGCGACGAAGAAAGACGCCGTGCTCGTGCCGGCCCATGCCGTCCAGACCGGACAGCGCGGGCAGTTCGTTTTCATCGTCAAGCCTGACCAGACGGTGGAATCCCGCCCCGTCGTCACGGGGGAAACGGTCCGCGGCGAAACCGTCATTGAAAAAGGATTGCAGGCGGACGAGCGCGTGGTGACCGACGGGCAATTGCGCCTCGTCCCCGGCGCCCGGGTTGAGATCAAGGCGGAAGCCGGCAAGTAAGGTGCGGCCATGACAGAACTCTTCATACGCCGTCCCGTCATGACGACCCTGGTGATGGCGGCAATTCTATTGTTCGGCATCCTGGGATACCGGAACCTTCCGGTGAGCGACCTGCCCAACGTGGACTTCCCGACGATCCTGGTCACTGCGAGTCTTCCGGGCGCGAGCCCGGAGACGGTGGCCGCTTCCGTGGCCACCCCGCTGGAGAAGCAGTTCTCCACGATCGCGGGCCTCGATTCGATGAACTCCAGCAGCGGCGTGGGGCTGACCCAGATCACGCTCTCCTTCACCCTGAGCCGGGACATCGACGCCGCCGCACAGGACGTCCAGGCGATGATCACCAAGGCCGCCCCGCAGCTTCCCCCGGACATGCCGACCCCTCCCTCCTACCAGAAGGTCAACCCCGCGGACCAGCCGATCCTTTTCCTGGCGCTGCATTCGGCGACTCTTCCTCTATACAAGGTGGACGAATACGCGCAGACGTTCATCGCGCAGCGGATCTCCACGATCAGCGGGGTGGCCCAGGTCCAGGTCTTCGGCACGCAGAAATACGCCGTGCGCGTCCGGGTCGACCCCGACGCGCTGGCCGCCCGCGGCATGGGGATCGACGAGGTGAAAAGCGCGATCGAGCAGGGGAACGTGAACCTCCCCTCGGGGGTCCTCCAGGGACCCCGCCAGGCGTACACGTTGGAAACCGCCGGGCAGCTAACGGATGCAGCCGCATACCGTTCCCTCATCGTCTCTTACCGGAACGGATCTCCGGTGCGCCTTCAGGACATCGGCAGCGTCTTGGACGGCGTCGAGAACGACAAGATCGCGAGCTGGTTCAACGACACCCGCGCGATCGTCCTGGCGATCCAGCGCCAGCCGGGCACGAACACGGTGGAGGTGGTGAACGCCATCCGGGCGCTCCTTCCCACCCTGCGCGCCCAGATACCCGCGTCCGTGGACATCACCGTCCTCTACGACCGGTCCGTCTCGATCCGGGATTCGGTGCGCGACGTCAAGTTCACCCTGCTCCTGGCCATCTGCCTGGTCGTCCTGGTGATATTCCTTTTCCTGAGGAATCTGTCCGCCACGATCATCCCCAGCCTGGCCCTGCCGTTTTCCATCGTCGGCACTTTCGCCATCATGTACCTGCTTGGATACAGCCTGGACAACCTCTCGCTGATGGCGCTCACGCTCGCCGTAGGTTTCGTGGTGGACGATGCGATCGTCATGCTGGAGAACATCGTCCGGCACATGGAGAAGGGAAAGAGTGCCCTCGAGGCGGCCCTCGTGGGGTCGAAGGAGATCGGGTTCACCATTCTTTCGATGACGCTTTCCCTTGTCGTCGTATTCGTCCCCGTGCTCTTCATGGGCGGGGTCGTCGGAAGGCTGCTTCACGAGTTCGCCGTCACGATCGGAGCCGCGATCATCGTTTCCGGCATCGTTTCCCTTACCCTGACGCCGATGCTGTGCAGCCGATTCCTCAAACCGCACGGTGAAGTGCGCCACGGCCGGCTCTACATGGCGTCGGAAAAGGTGTTCGACGCCATACTCAGGACGTACGACCGGACACTCACTCACGTCCTGCGGCACCGGCTGGCGACGATCCTCGCCTCATTCGTCCTGATGGGGGCGACGACCTACCTGTTCATGGTGATCCCGAAGGGGTTCCTTCCGAACGAGGACACCGGGGCGATCTTCGGCTTCACCGAGGCGGCCCAGGGGATCTCCTACGAGAACATGTCCGCCCACCAGCAGGAAGTCTCCCGCGTGGTGCGCTCGGACAACAGCGTGTGGTCCGCCATGTCGAGCATCGGACCGAGCGGCCCGAACGTCGCCAGCAACTCCGGCCGGATCTTCCTTATGCTCAAGCCCAGGGAAGAGCGGAAGGGCGCCGCGGAGATCCTGCAGGATATGCGGCCGAAACTTGCCTCGATCCCCGGGATTCGTGCCTTCCTGCAGATTCTCCCCCCCATCCGGATCGGCGGGCAGCTGACGAAGAGCCAATACCAGCTGACGCTCCAGAGCCCGGATACGGAAGAGCTCTACGGGCTGGCGCCGGTCCTCGAGGCGAAGATGCGGGAGATACCGGGACTCCTGGATGTGACGAGCGATCTGCAGATAGCGAACCCGCAGATCAACGTGGCCATCGACAGGGACATGGCGAAGGCGACCGGGCTTTCCGCAAGGCAGATCGAGGACGCCCTGTTCAGCGCATACGGAAGCAGGCAGGTTTCGACGATCTTCACTCCCACGAACGCGTACAAGGTTATCCTTGAGCTGGATCCCCGGTACCAGGAAGACGCCTCCGCCCTGTCGAGGCTCTATGTGCGCTCTTCCACGGGCGCGCTGGTGCCGCTCGCCGCGGTCGCCAGGCACACGCCGGGACTGGGTCCCCTGCTCGTCAACCATCTGGGCCAGCTCCCCTCCGTGACGATCTCATTCAACCTGAAGCC
>JAENIX010000147.1 GCA_016844415.1 Actinomycetota bacterium
CGAGAAGATGGCGAGGCTCGAGATGAAGGACGACGTATCCCAGGTGATCGTGCGCCCGGACGAGGATAAGAACTTCCTGGCCATCATCATGCCGATGAGGATCTTCTGAACATCTTCCCGTTCGACTGGATACGAAGCGCTTAGCAAGTAAAAGCGCAGCACGGAAACCGGGTCCGCACAGTACTTTTCCATTAAAAAATGTCGCCGTTTTCCGAAGGAAAGACACCCAGAAAGGGTGTTCTGTAATATAATAAGTTGATTTATCTTTAGACGACGGGGGATCCATGCCAGAGGGCCGCAACGACAACCTCCGGAACGGCAACGGCCAGACCGACTACACCGGCGAAAACATACAGATTCTCAAGGGGTTGGAGGCGGTCCGGAAGCGCCCGGCGATGTACATCGGGAGCACCGACTCTTACGGTCTCCACCACCTGGTTTACGAGGTGGTGGACAACTCCATCGACGAGGCGATGGCGGGGTGCTGCGACGCCATCTCCGTCACCATCCACACCGACAATTCCATCACCATCGACGACAACGGTCGGGGCATCCCCGTGGACGTGATCGAGGAGGAGGGGAGGTCCGCCGCGGAAGTCGTTCTGACCGTGCTGCACGCCGGCGGGAAGTTCGACCGGGAGTCCTACAAGGTTTCCGGCGGGCTCCACGGAGTGGGAGTCTCCGTGGTGAACGCGCTCTCCGAGTGGCTCACGATGGAGATCCGCCGCGACGGCTCCGTACACCAGCTACGCTTCGAGCGCGGGGAGACGGTTTCGCCGCTTTCGGTCACGGGCAAGTCGCGGAAGACCGGGACGAAGATCTCCTTCAAGCCCGACCCGGAAGTGTTCACGGAGACGGAATTCTCGTTCGATGTTCTTTCGGGAAGGCTTCGGGAACTGTCTTTCCTGAACGCCGGACTTAAAATCGTCATCCTGGACGAGCGGACGGGGAAGTCCCACGAGTTCCAGTACAAGGGCGGGATCGTCTCTTTCGTCCAGCACCTGAACCGCAACAAGACGCCGCTCCATTCGAAGCCGATCTACATCGAGGGGGAGAAGGAAGGCGTCACAATCGAGGTGGCGGTCCAGTACAACGACTCCTACCAGGAGACGGTGTTCTCCTTCGCGAACAACATCAACACCCACGACGGCGGCACGCACCTGATCGGCTTCCGGTCCGCGCTCACCCGGGCGATCAACCAGTATGCGAACGCGGGGAACCTCCTCAAGGGGGTCAAGGAAAACCTCTCCGGGGACGACCTTCGGGAAGGCCTGACGGCGATCGTCTCCGTCAAGGTCCCCGAGCCGCAGTTCGAAGGGCAGACGAAGAATCGCCTCGGGAACAGCGAGGTGAAGGGACTGGTCGATTCCCTGGTGTACGAGAAGCTCGCCAGCTTTTTCGAGGAGAACCCGCCGGTCGCGCGGAAGATCGTCGAGAAGGCGCTGGAGGCCGCGCGCGCGAGGGAGGCCGCCCGCAAGGCGAAGGAGCTCGCGAGGAGGAAAGGGGCGCTCGACTCCGCGGGGCTCCCCGGAAAGCTGGCCGACTGCCAGGAGAGGGATCCCGCACGGTGCGAGCTCTTCCTGGTGGAGGGCGACTCTGCGGGCGGCTCCGCGAAGCAGGCCCGGGACCGGCGGTACCAGGCGATCCTTCCGCTGAAGGGGAAGATCCTGAACGTCGAGAAGGCGCGGGTCGACAAGATGCTCTCCTCGCAGGAAATCCGCACGATGATCACGGCGCTTGGGACCGGGATCGGCGTCGAGGACTACGATTCGTCCAAGCTGCGCTACGGCAAGGTCATCATCATGACGGACGCCGACGTCGACGGCGCGCACATCCGGACGCTGCTGCTCACATTCTTCTTCCGGAACATGCGGGATCTTTTCGAGCGGGGGAACATCTACATCGCCCAGCCCCCCCTCTACGGCATTCGGAAGGGGAAGGAGATGACCTACCTGAAAGACGACAGCGCGTTCCGGGACCATCTCATCGAGAACGGGACGGCGGGGCGACGGGTCAGCGGGAAGGGTGGCCTGGGATCGCTCACGGGTCAGCGGATGAGCGCATGGCTTAAAAAAATATCCCGCCTGGAAACGATCGCCACGCGCGCGGAGCGCAGAGGGCTGCCCGCGTTCGTCCTGCTGTCGCTGGGAGCCCGCGCGGCGGAAGGGTCGAAGGCGCTCTCCGGCGAGGGGCCCGCCAAGTCGTTCTTCAACTCCCTGCTCAAGGAGTGGAAGGGGACGCGGCCCGAGATCTCCCACGCGGCGTTCTCGGTCGAGGCCGATCCCGACACCGATGGCGAGGGGGTCCGCGTCCTGTTGCGGTGGAAGCGCGGCGGCCTGCCGATGGAGTGTCTCGTGAACCGCCACCTAATGGCGTCGGCCGACCTGCGGGAGGCCAACCAGCTCTTCTCGCAGATCCGCGAGACGATGCCCCCGCCGTACCGGCTGGAAGGGGAAGGGGCGTTCCCGGAAGCGGACGGCCCTCTGTGCCTGCTCGACCAGGTCCTCGAGGCGGGGAAGAAGGGGCAGACGATCCAGCGGTACAAGGGATTGGGCGAAATGAACCCGGAGCAGCTATGGGCCACCGCCATGAACCCGGAAACCCGGGAGCTGCTGCAGGTGGAAGTGGGCGACGAGACCGACGCTGACGAGATCTTCACGAAACTTATGGGCGACCAGGTGGAGCCCCGCCGCGAATTCATCGAGAAGAACGCCCTGAACGTCACCTCTCTGGATATCTGATCTAACGCAGGAGTGTCATAGCCGATGGACCTGTTCAGCCGGCCGGCGCAGCGGCGCACCGTTCAGGACGAGATGCAGCGGAGCTACCTCGATTACGCGATGAGCGTGATCGTGGGGCGGGCGCTGCCGGACGTGCGCGACGGCCTGAAGCCCGTGCAGCGGCGCATCCTTTACGCGATGTACGAACTGGGCAACGAGTACGGCAAACCGTACAAGAAGTCCGCGCGCATCGTCGGAGACGTCATCGGGAAATACCATCCCCACGGCGACACCGCCGTGTACGACGCGCTCGTCCGGATGGTGCAGGAGTTCTCCCTCCGGTACCCGATGATCGACGGGCAGGGGAACTTCGGGTCGGTCGACGGCGACTCGGCCGCCGCGATGCGGTACACCGAGGTCCGGATGGCGAAGATCGCCGGGGAGCTCCTCTCCGACCTCGACAAGGAGACCGTCGAAACGGTCCCCAACTACGACGGGTCGCTCACCGAGCCGCGCGTCCTGCCCGCCCGCATCCCCAACCTTCTCATCAACGGGTCCTCCGGCATCGCCGTCGGAATGGCCACCTCCATCCCGCCCCACAACCTGGGCGAAGTGACCGACGCGCTGCTCGCCCTCATCGCCAATCCGGAGATGACGGTCGACGAGTTGATGGAGCACGTCCCGGCGCCGGACTTCCCCACGGGCGGCATCCTTTACGGGCTGGAAGGGGTGCGCGACGCCTACCGGACGGGCCGCGGCAGCGTCCAGATCCGGGCTCGGGCGTTCATCGAGAAGACGAAGAAGGGTGGTGACCGGGAATCGATCGTGATCACCGAGATCCCCTACCAGGTGAACAAGGCGCGGATGATCGAGAAGATCGCCGAGCTGGCCCGGGAAAAGCAGATCGAGGAGATCTCAGACTTAAGGGACGAGTCCGACCGCGACGGCATGAGGGTGGTCGTCGAGCTCAAAAAGGACGCGGTCGCCGAAGTGGTCCTGAACAACCTCTACAAGCAGACGCAGATGCAGACCTCCTTCAGCGTGCAGCTCCTGGCGATCGTTCAGAACCAGCCGCGCACGCTCAACCTCAAGCAGACGCTCGAGGAGTTCCTGGCGTTCCGCAGGGAGGTCGTGACGAAGAGGACTCTGTTCCTCCTGCGGAAAGCCGA
>JAENIX010000148.1 GCA_016844415.1 Actinomycetota bacterium
CGCGTGGTACAAGATTACCTGATTCCCCCGAATATTCCGCAGGCAACCGAAAGGACAAGCGTTGGCCAGGATCATCGCCGTTGCGAACCAGAAGGGAGGCGTGGGCAAGACCACCACGTCGGTCAACCTCGCCGCCTCGCTTGCGGTCATGGAGAAGAGGACGCTCCTGGTCGACTTCGACCCCCAGTCAAACGCCACATCGGGCGTGGGCGGGACGCCGGGGGGGGAGGCCGGGAAGGACATTTACAGGGTTCTCCTCGGGGAAATCCCTCTCTCCGAAGCGATCCGGGAGACCCCGATGCCGTTTCTCCACCTGGTTCCGGCCTCGGGTGACCTGATCGGCGCCGAGGTGGAGCTCATCTCCATGCCCAGACGCGAGAGCCGACTGGCCGAGGCGCTGCGGTCCGCGGAGGAATCATACGAGGTAATACTGATCGATTGCCCCCCGTCCTTGGGGATGCTCACCGTGAACGCATTGTGCGCCGCCCGTTCCGTGCTCATCCCGCTGCAATGCGAGTATTACGCCCTCGAGGGACTGACCAGCCTCTACCGGACAATAGGAATGATCCGCGATGGAGCGAACCCAGGTCTTGTGGTGGAAGGGGTGGTCCTCACAATGTTCGACGCACGCAACAACCTGTCCCACCAGGTCGCCGCGGAAGCCCGCGAAAACCTAAAAGATCAAGTTTATCGAACAGTTATACACAGAAATGTGCGCCTGTCCGAGTCTCCCTCCTTCGGGAAGCCGGCCCTTCTGTACGCCGTCAGTTCCCGGGGGGCGCAAAGCTACCTCGAGCTGGCGAAAGAGATGGTGAGCCGATGGAACGCAAGTCAGACCCGCTGAAGAAAAAAGTGCTGGGAAGAGGACTCTCCGCCCTGCTACCGGGGCCGGTGGAGCGGGACCAGGAGTTTCTCCGGATCCCGGTGGAGAAGATCCGGACCAGCCCCTTCCAGCCGCGCAGGACCTTCTCCCCCGAAGACTTGCGCGAGCTGGTCGACTCGGTCCGTGAGAAAGGGGTCCTGCAGCCCCTGCTCGTCCGCCCCACGGCGGAGGGGTTCGAGCTGGTGGCGGGGGAGCGTCGGCTGCGCGCCGCCCAGGCGGCCGGCTTGGAAACGGTCCCCGTGGTGGTCCGGAAGCTCTCCGACCGCGAGGCCCTCGAGGCGACCATCGTGGAAAACGTCCAGCGGGCGGACCTGAACGCGATCGAGCTGGCGGAAGGATTTCACCGGCTGGCGCACGAGTTTTCCCTTTCCCAGGAGGATATCGCCAGACGGGTGGGCAAGGACCGGGTAACGGTGTCCAACAGCCTGCGGCTACTTCGGCTCCCCGCGGAGGTAAAGCAGGCCGTCGTGGAAGGCAAGCTTTCCGGAGGCCACGCCCGGGCGCTGCTGGCCGCCGCGCCCGAGCGGATACACGCGATATTCCAGGCCGCCGTGCGGAAGGGGCTCTCCGTCCGGGAGGTGGAGCGGCTGTGCATGCATGAGGGTAAAAAAAGGCGGCCAGGCAAACAGGCGCTCCGGGATATCCATCTACGGGACCTCGAGGAAAAACTTTCCCGCCGGGGAGGCACGAAAGTCAGGATCCGCGGGACACAGAAAAAAGGGAAAATAGAGGTTGCCTACTTCTCCGAAGGAGAGTTCGCCCGATTATGCGGGCTTCTCTTCGGCGGCCGGTAGGGGCTTCGGGGGATAAAAAAAAAGATTGCATAGCGTTTTGCATGTGCTATATTTCGCCGCATAAGAATTCCAACATCCTATATCCGGCAAACGGATAAATTCCAGAAGGGAAAGGAGTGACAGGAAATGCGCAAGTACTGGACACTGTTAATGGCGCTTTTGTTTGCGGCAACGGTCGGCCTCTCCGCCTGTGCGGAGCAGAAGAAACCGGAAGCACCGCCTCCTCCGCCGCCTGCGGCACCGGCAGCTGAGAACGCGGCAAAGCCGCCTGCAGCACCCGCGGCCCCGGCCCCGGCCCCTGCACCGGCGCCGAAGAAGTAACCTCCGCAAGATTTGAGTTAGCGGAGAGAACTCCCGGCCCGCCGGGAGGAAAGAACAAAAAAGACGAGGACGCCGGATTTATCTCCGGCGTCCTTTTCCGCTTTGGCCTTTAACTAGATAAAAAGGGTCGAGGGGAATTTTTCCCTCGACTTTTTCTTGGCTTAATGGTCTAGTGATATCACTAGACTACCGAAGGAGGTATGCCCATGGGCTACCCCACGAAGGTTCAACTGATCAAGCGCAAGCAGAGCGAGCAGTGGTACATCAACTTTCCCTCCGCCGTAGCCCAGGCCATGGAGTTCGAGCGGGGCGAGATCGTCGAGTGGCTCATCGAGGACAAGTCGCAGTTGGTCGTACGTCGGCAGAAGGTTCCGCCCTCTGCGATGAAAAAAAAACGGCAGGAATGATCGACGCCTTCGATTCGTTGTGGGATGCGTCCCGGCCGGCCTTCGAGCAGGAACGCACGTGGCGCCGCGCCCGGACACTGGCATTAAGCACCTTGGTCGGGCTGGGACGTCACACGATCACTGGCTTGTTGACGACGAGCGCACAGCAAGGCGTGGATTGGTCGGCGGCCTACCGGCTGTTCGAGCAGGAGCGCTTCGATGCCGGTGCCCTGTTTGCTCCGGCGCGGCGCAGCGTCTGTTCCCGACTTGGCGAGAAAGAGCCGTTGGTGGTCTTGATGGACGACACTTTGGTTCGCAAGCGAGGGAAGAAGGTGCACGGTACCGGTTGGAAGCGTGATCCGCTGGGACCCGCGTTCTGTTCCAACTTCGTGTGGGGGCAGCGGTTCCTGCAAGTGTCGGCGGCGCTGCCGGAAGGTGCCGGCGCTTGTCGAGCGCGCGGCATCCCGATCGACCTGGTCCATTGCCCCTCGGCCAAGAAACCCAGGAGAAATGCATCCCCAGACGAATTGGCCGGGTATCGTCGCCTTCAGGAGCAGATGAAGGTGAGCACCGTCGGCGTTGCCCGGATCACGGAACTGCGCGCGGCGATGGATGCCGATCCGGAGAACAAGGATCGCCCCCTGATCGTATCGGCGGACGGTTCTTTTACCAACAAGACGGTCTTCCGCGCATTGCCACCCAATACGACCGTGATCGGGCGAATCCGCAAGGACGCCCGATTGTTCCAACCACCGGAAAGCACGTCGTCGCCGCGCCGGGGGCGTCGCTCATATTACGGCGCCCCGCTGCCCACGCCGGAGCAGATCCGCCAGGACGACGGCATCCCCTGGGCGACCGTCGCGGCCTGGGGCGCCGGCAAGGTCCAATCCTTCCAGATCAAGACGTTCTCCGCCGTTCGCTGGACCGGCACGGGTGACCGCGACGTGCGCCTGGTCGCCATCCGCCCCTTGGCCTATCGTCCTCGCAAAGGCGCGCACCTGCTGTATCGGAACCCCGTCTACCTTCTATGCACCGACCCGACGTTGCCCGTAGAGAAACTGTTGCAGTCGTATCTGTGGCGCTGGGAGATCGAGCTGAACTTCCGTGACGAGAAAACGGTTCTTGGTATGGGCGAGGCCCAAGTGCGCACTCCTGCCGCCGTGGAAGCCGTGCCGGTCTTCGTGGCGGCAGCCTATGCGTTCTTGTTATTGGCCGGAACCGAAGATCGACAAGGCGGCGCTGGGTTGCCCCTTCCGAAATGGCGACGGGAAGAATCGGGAGATCGAACATCCACGCCGCGCCTCATCGGAAGCCTGCGAGCCCAGCTATGGGGAAAAGGAATGGGAGTGAATTTAACCCACTTCGTGAAAACAACCGAGGGCAAGACGAACGGCATTATAATCGCCGACGCCTTGCCCGCAGCGGTCTGCTATGCCTTCAGATAGCCAAAGACGAGAGGGCGGGGCCTTCGGCCCCGCCCTACACAAATTATCTAATCGGATGAC
>JAENIX010000149.1 GCA_016844415.1 Actinomycetota bacterium
GGAGGCGCGGGAGAAGCTCGGCGGCCTTGCGGGTGACTTGAGGAAAAACGCCGAAGGGTGGACAGGCGACCTGAAGCAGAAGGTCGATTCGTTCATCGATGAGGAGAAGGCGGTAGTCAAGGCGGCCTACGACGCGGGCCGCGAAGCTGTGGCGAGGGAGAAGGCGAAGTTCGAAACTCCGAAATAAAGGACTCGAAGCATCACGGCGGCGGGGCCTGACCGGCCCTGCCGCCGCTTTTGTTTAGGGACGGTCCTGAGTGAGGACATGTCTGAACCACGGATGAGCCTGGTTATTCAGCAGTAACGAACCATCCCTGCGGATGGGCGCACACGGGGCAATTCGACGGCGCCTCGGCGGACTCGTGGATGTGCCCGCACTTGAGGCACTTCCAGCGCACCGGCTTTGCGCGCCTGAAAAGAGTCCCCTCCTTCACCATCTTCAGCAGCGCCAGATAGCGGGACTCATGGTGGGCCTCGACCTTGGCGATGTTGCGGAAGACAGCCGCCGCGACAGGAAACCCTTCCTCCTCCGCAATTTTGCCGAAGGCTGGGTACAGGTTGGTCCACTCCTCGTGCTCGCCGGCCGCCGCCGCCGCGAGGTTCGTGGCGGTGTCGCCAATCCGGCTTGGGTAGGCGGCATTGATCTCCACGTCGTTTCCCTCGAGCTGCCGGAAGTAGAGCCGCGCATGCAGTTTCTCGTTGTCGGCGGTCTCCAGGAAGATGTTGGCGATCCCTTCGAACCCTTCCTTGGAGGCGAGGTTCGCGTAGAAGGTATAGCGGTTGCGTGCCTGCGATTCCCCGGCGAACGCGGCCATCAGGTTTTTCTCCGTCTTCGATCCTTTCAGTCCCATAAATCCTCCGTTTTCGATCGTGATCCGATTGTGATGAGAGTGCAAAATCTTCAGTCGCTCTATTTTAGCACACGCCTCTTGCCGGTGATTCCGGTGTCATTGCCCCGGAGACATTGTTACGTGGTTTCACCCCGCGCGAGCCTGATGATGGCGGTAACGGCGAAAAGCGCCGCGGCGAACAGCACGATGGTGGCGCCCGTGGCCGTGTCGAGGTGGTACGATGCGGCGATTCCCGCGATCCCGGAGGCAAGGGAGACGGCGATCGCCGTCCAGAACGCCGACACGGACCCCTTTGCCACGTTCCGCGCCGACGCGGCGGGTATCACCAGCAGGGCGGTGACGAGCAGGATCCCCACAGCCCGTATGGCCGTCGTCACGACCAGCGCGACGACCAGGGAGAAGGAGATCTCGAGGGCCCGTCCGCGGATCCCGAGGCTTCGGGCGAACCCTTCGTGGACCCCCAGTAGCAGTATCCGGTTGAACGCGAAATACAGATAGACCATGACGGCCAGACATAGCGTCGCCATCCAGAGAATCTCCGCTCCGGAGATCGCCAGCAGGTCGCCGTACAGATACGCCTGCAGGTTGCGGGTAAGCCCCTTTTGGGCGCTTATTATGGCGATCCCCAGCGCTATTACCGTCGAGAAAAATACGCCGATGACCGTGTCCGGGGAAAGTCCCGTACGCCCCTTGACCCGCGTTATCGCCCAGGCGACGAACAGTCCGAAAGCGACCATGGTGAGGAGGGGATGGATCCCCAGGAGGACACCCAGCGCCACGCCGGTGAACGCCGAGTGCCCGATGGCGTCCGAGAAGAAGGCCATCCGGAACTGGACAAGCGGCACTCCCACGGCCGCGGCGGCGGGAGCGATCAACAACACCGCGAGGATGGCGCGCTTCATGAACTCCGGCTCCGCGAAAGAAAGCGGCAGCAGGAAGTCCAGCAGTGCGTAGGCGGGAGAGAGGAAGGCGTCCACGGCTATTTTCCTTCCCCGCCGTGGAGATGGCCGTGCCCGTCGGCCGGCCCGTGGCTGAAGAGGTGGGCGCCGCTTCCGTACATCGCGCCGAGCGTCTCGGGGGTAAGCACCTCTGTGGTCGCGCCCTGGCAGACGATCGCACGGTTGAGGCAGATGACGCGCCCGGCGTGGCGGGTGACTACCGAGAGATCGTGTGACACAAGCAGCAGGCTGAAACGGGACTCCTTGTGGACCTGGTCGAGAAAGTCGCAGAAGAGCTCCTCCCCGGATACGTCCGCGCCAGACACCGGTTCGTCCAGGAGCAGGATGTCCGGATCGCCGCGCAGCGCCAGGGCGAGCAGGACGCGCTGCAGCTCGCCGCCGGAGAGCTTCCCGAGTTGCCTGTCGATGAGATGGCCAACCCCGCCCTTCCCCAGCGAGGCCTCCGCCTCCGCGCGCGATTTCCGCGAGCGGCCGAGGAAAACGGGATATTTCTGGGAAGAGAGGGCGAAGAAATCGAGCACGGTCATCGGCGCGTTCCGGTCCAGGTCGATCCGCTGGGGGACGTATCCGATCCTTGGAGTCCCTTGCCCATGCTCCTCCGCGCGGCAGAAACGGATCTCCCCGGAGAAGGGGACGAGCCCGAGGATGGCGAGAAGCAGGGTGGTCTTGCCGGCGCCGTTCGGGCCGATCAGGGCCGTGACCTCTCCGCACCTGATGTCGGCGTCGATGTTCGACAGTAGTTCCCTTCCTCCCGCGCGGACGGACAGGTTTCGGATCTCCAGCGTGTGGGAAGGGCCGTGGGGACTCATCGCTTCGCAAGGGCTTCCATAAGGGCCAGCAGGTTCTTCCGCATTACGTCTTCGTACGTCGAAGGCGCCGTGGAACCAGTCGATACCGGATCCAGGACGCGCATGGGGACGCCCGCTTCCCGGGCGATCATCGCGGCAAGCCGCTCCGGAAATTGCGGCTCCCGGAATACCGCCGCGGCTTTCCTTTCCCGGATGGCGCGTATCAGTTTCGATGCCTCTCCCGCGGAAGGTTCCTGTCCCGGCGTCGTCTCGATCTCCCCGACGATGACTAGCCCTAAGTCCCGCGCGAGGTAATCGAAGACGTTGTGGGAGGTGACGATGTTCCTCCCGCTCAACGCCTGCGCCGCGGCCTCGAACTCTCGCACCAGGACGGAGAGTCGTCCGACGTAAACGTCCGCGTTCCGGCGGAACGACGGGGCGCCCGGTGGATAGGCTTCCGAGAGCGCCTTTTCGACGGCGCGCACCTGCAGAATCGCGTTCCGCGGACTCACCCATGTATGCGGATTGATCCCCCCGTGTTCGCCTCCCACGCCTCGGATCGTCGGGATGCCGGCAGCCGTCTCGACGACACGGACCCGCGGGTTTGCCTTCCTGACCGGGGCGCCGAGGAATTCCTCCATCCCCTGCCCGTTTGCGATGAACAGGTCGGCGGCGGCGATCTTCCGCATGTCCCCCGGCGTAAGCGCGTAATCGTGGGGACACCCGAGCGAGGCCGGGAGCATCAACTCCACGGATACCCCTGGAGTGTCGCCGACAACGTTCCGCGCGAAGAGATAAACCGGGAGAAACGACGCAAGGACGCGCAGGTTCCCGGCGGCGGCGGGAGCGGGGGAAAACAGGAGAACGGCGACAAGGAGAATCGCGCCGGGAGTCATCGGCGCCCCCGCCGTTTCCCTTCGCAGTCGGCGCAGGCGCCGAAGAATTCCAGCGAGTGATCCGTCACGTCGAACCCGAGCGTCCCCCGGATGTCTTTCTCGATGCGGGATAGATCGCAATTCTTCGGCTGGAACGATTCGATACTTCCGCATCCGCGGCAGACCACGCGGTGTCGGTGCAGCCCGTCCATCGCCGCTTCGTATCGCCGGCTGCGCTCGTGAAGCGCCACGCTGCGGGCCAGCCCCAGGGAAACCATCAGGGAGAGGTTCCGGTATACGGTGGAGGCGTCGGGCTTGGGATCGGGAATACGCTCCCGGATTTCCCGCGGGGAGAGCGGGATAGGGCTCTCGGCCAGGATCCGCAGGAGATCAGGCCCGCGCCGGTTTTATTCGCGTTAACGATGGCGATGGAGGGGGCGGTCCTTACGTCAATCTGATCATGCGGGAGGTGAGGGTCTCCCCGATGCGTGCCCACGTTGGAGACGTGATCCGTGTGGACATGGTGATCGAGGACCAGAGCGATGTCACTTACGCCAGGGGGGACCTGGATCTCATGGCGAACGGCGGGATAGTTGCCAGCGGAAACGATCCAGTGGGACACGAGGGGGGTCAAGCCCGGCGAGTATAAGATCCGCGCCGAATTCTACGTATGGGGCGACGCATCGCCGTTCGACAATTTCCTGGACTTGAGGGAACCGCTGGTCCTCCTGCCTCAAGGGACCGCGTTCCCGTCCGGGGAACGGGACGGGGGCGCTGCGATGGTTCGCGATCCGCGGTACAAACCGGCCGGCATTCCTCAGTAAGGAAGCTTTAAGCCTTCCGTTGGTTATTGTTATCCCCGCAAGCATTCCTGTTCCATTTCTTTCCCGAAACAAGGATGACGCTTGATACAATAATGCGCGATAGGGGGAGCGTTGGCGTTCTACACAGATCTCTCGGAAGTTTACGATAAGCTGTTTCCCGTGTCCGACGTCCAGCGGACGCTTTTCGACAAGGTTCTCGGTATGGGGGATGTAAGGCGGGTGGCCGATGCGGGCTGCGGCTCGGGCGCGCAACTCATCCACTTCGCTCCCGCGGGGATCTCCTGCATCGGCTTCGATCCCGATCCGGCGCTGGTGGCGCTTGCCCGGAAAAAACTCGCTCCCTTCGCCTGCGCGCGTGTGGAGGTCGGCGGGTTCGCCGATACGGCTCACCTTGTTTCCCCGGCGGCCGACCTCCTGCTGTGCCTGGGGAACTCACTGGTCCATGTCCCGCGGGACGAATCCGTCCGGTTCGTGTCGGATGCGTCGAAAGTCTTAGTCCCCGGCGGCTGGCTGCTCCTGCAGATTCTCAACTACGAATTCTTGTCCCGCCATGATGTGACCGAGCTGCCCCTCATGCGCGCGGAGGGCGGGATGATAGAGTTCCGGCGGCGTTACACCTGGGACCTCTATCCGGTCTACCCCGAGGAGCTTCGGGAGACGCTTTCCGGAGAAGGATTCTCCTCGATACGCTATTACGGCGACTTCGCCTGCTCCGAATTCACCCCCGAGTCTGAGGCGCTCGTATGCATGGCGAGGAAATCGTGATTCCACCCGTTCGCCGCGGGAAGACCGGAAGAAGGATCATTGCGGTTCTAGTGATCGCCCTGGCCGGCTGGGGCGTGTCCAGAGCGGTCGTGGCCGCCACCCGTCACCAGCTTCCCCACCCCGGGCGCTCTCTTCCATCGCAGGATGGCCGTGCCGCCGCTTCCGCGCACGGCTTCGAAGCGCGGGATCTCCTCTCTCTCCTTTCAGAAGGGAACGCAGAAGGTGTGACCCCCGATGGCACACGGATCACGCTTGCGCTGGACGAGGAACTCCAGAGGAAGATATTCGATCTGTTCCGGCGATTCGATCCCGCCTACGGCGTCTTCGCTGCGATGGAGCCGTCGACCGGGCGGGTCGTCGCCCTTGTCGGTTACCGGAGGGGAGGAGAAGCGGATCCGCAGCTATCCCTGAGAGCGATCTATCCCGCCGCATCCCTGATCAAGATCGTTACGGCGGCGGCGGCGCTGGAGAAGGGGAGCATTTCGCCTGAAGAAGAAATATCGTACCGCGGCGGATTGTACGGGATTACCCGAAAGGGGATACACGCGAAAGGAGGACGGGGCGTCCCCTCCATGTCGCTCGAGGAGGCGATCGCAAGGTCGGCGAACTCCGTCTTCGGGAAGGTGGCGGTCAACTACGTGGGAAGCGCGGGGCTGACGCATTACATGGAGAGGTTCGGGTTCGGGCAGCAGATCCCGTTCGATCTCCCGGTGGAGATGAGCCAGGGCGAAGTTCCCAGGGACGAATTCAATCTTGCCCGCACCGGCGCCGGCTTCGGGGAAGTCTACGTTTCCCCGCTCCACATGGCGATGATCATGTCGGCGATAGGGAACTCCGGAGAGATGGCGAGCCCGATTCTCATCGACCATATGGAGGACAAGGACGGCAAGACGTTGTTCGATGCCGAGCCTGCGAAGTGGCGCGACACCGTGAACTCCGAGACGTCGGACGCGCTGCTCCATATGATGGTGAAGACTATCGAGATCGGGACCTCACGGCGCACCTTCGGCACTCCGGAGTCGACCCCGCTTTTACAGGATATGGACGTGGCCGGGAAGACAGGCTCCCTGTCGGGATGGAGCCCGAGGATGCATTTCGACTGGTTCGCGGGCGTCGCGCCCGTGGGCGATCCCCAGCTTGCCGTCGCGGCCCTCGTCGTGAACGACAGCCGCTGGAAGATCAAGGGGGGCTACGTCGGCAAGGAAGCGTTCAACACCTACTTCGGGTACCCGAATTCCACCCCTCCCGTATATGCGAAGAAGAGAGGAAAGGCCCGAGGGAAGGCGTCGGCGGTTAAAAAGGAACGCGTGAAGACCCGCAAAAAAGGGAAAAGCGCGAAAAAGCCGGCCCCGTCCTCTTCGACGCCCGGGAATACGGCCCCTCTACGGAACGCTCCACAGGGATAATCCATGCGGAAACCGAAAGAGATTATCCGGGCGGGGGCCGGCATTCTCGCACTGTTGGCCGTTGCGGTTTTCCTTCTCGGCAGATACCTGGACAGGGCGGCCACGCTGGCGGCCAACGAGTGGCTTTCGTCATCTTTTACCGTCCCGGCGGGCGTGGAGAAGGTGAGGGTGCGGCTGTTGTCGGGGAAACTCGAAGCGACCGGCCTCCGGATAGCGAACCCGAATGGATTCGCCCACAGGGAATTCCTGACATTGAAGAAGGGGGAGATGGATGTCCGTATCCCCTCCCTGTGGACCGGCGAAATCGTGGCGGAAAGCCTCCGGGGCGAAGGGCTCATTGTCCGGCTGGAAAAGATCGACGGGCGGCAGAACGCAAGGGAGATCTTCCCGGCGGGCTCCCGCAAGGACGCGAAGGAAACAGGCGGAAAGCGTTTCCGCATCCGCCGCATGGCGCTCAGGAACGCGCTGCTTACGTTTCCCGTCTCGGGAGGAGAGCAGGTCGCCACCGTTGAGCGGCTGGAGGTCGAGGAGCCGCTCGGCAAGGGGAGGAGCGCCCCTCTGAGGGAGGTGATCGCACAGGTGGTAGCGAGAACCGTGCGCGAGGGCGCCGGGCAGTCGGTGGAGCGCGCTTTTGCGGGGTCGCTGTCGGCGGTTCGTGATGGAGCCGGTCAGCCGGGGAGGGCAGGGAATTCCGCCGGGGACGGGAAAAAGCGCATTTTCAAGGGAAGCGGGAGGTGAACCGACGATGGAACTTCAAAAGATCATAGCCATAAGACATAGCCGGCGGGCGTTCTCCGACCGGCCCGTGGAGCCGGAAAAGATCGAGCGGATGATCGAGGCCGCGAGATTGTCGCCTTCCTGCGCCAACCGGCAGCCGTGGCGCTTCGTCGTAGTGGATAAGGCGGCGCCGGAGCGGCTCGCGTTGGAGGACGCTCTGGACCCCGGAAACGGCTGGGCGAAAAAGGCTCCTGTGCTGATAGTGAGCGGGGCGCGCAAGGCCGACGCACCCGTCGTCGAGAGCCGTGAATACTACCTGCACGACACGGGGCTGGCGGCGATGAGCCTGATGTACCGGGGGGTGGACCAGGGTCTGCTCGTCCACCCGATGGCGGGATGGAAGGAAGCGCCATTGAAAGCCGCGCTGTCCATGCCGGAGGACTTCCACCCGATCGCAGTGGTCGCCGTGGGCTATCCGGGGAGGCACGAGGAACTGGACGAGGCGACCCGCAGGAAGGACGAAAAGCCGGGCGTTCGGAAGGAAGCCGGCGAGATAGCTTTCCTCGGCCGGTTCGGCGAGCCGTTCAGGGGGACGCTGCCGTCCGTCCCGCAGAAGGTTTACGAGACCGACATCCCGCTGCGGTTCGGCGACATCGATGCCATGGGACACGTCAACAACGCGGTGACCCTGACCCTGTTCGAGCTGGGCCGCGTGAAGTTCTTCGCCGACGTCCTCGGGGCGAGGGAGGTAGAGGACATCACGTTCGTTCTCGCTGAAGCGAACGTTCGGTACCGCATCCCCATCCTCCTCAAGGACAAGGTCCGGCTGCGGATGCACGTCACCGACGTATCGCGCAGCTCCTTCCGCTTTCGGTGCGAGCTCTTCGACCCACGTGACGGTCGCGTTTTCACCGAGGCCGAGACGGTCCAGGTGATGTACGACTACAAGGCGGGCAAATCCCGTCCCGTCGACGC
>JAENIX010000150.1 GCA_016844415.1 Actinomycetota bacterium
AGGTTGACCATGTGCTCCTTCGGAACGATCAGCACGTGGACCGGCGCCGCCGGCTGGATGTCCGGGATGGCAAGCAGGTCGTGGTCCTCGTAGATCGGCTGTGACGGCACTTCCTTCCGCACGATCCTGCAGAACATGCATTCGTCGGCCATCGTCATTTCCCTCCGCGCCGCCAGGCGCTCCGATAGAAGCAGGTCCGCTCCCCCGTGTGGCATGCCGGCCCCTCCTGCCGAACCCGGTACAGGAGCGTGTCCACGTCGCAATCGTACCGCACTTCATCCACTTCCTGGAAGTGGCCGGAAGTCTCGCCCTTGACCCACAGGGCATTTCTCGAACGGCTCCAGTAGCTGGCACGCCCCGTCCCGAAGGTGCTCCGGATCGCGGCGTCGTTCGCCCACGCCACCATGAGCACGGCGCCGTCGGAGACGTCCTGCGTCACGACCGGCACCAGGCCACGGTCGTCGAATTTCACCAACGCGATAAGTTCGTCCGCGGTCATCATCCTTCTCCGGTCCCGGATCGCGGGGTCATGCGGATCGTCCCACGGGCGCTCGTGCGCACCGGCACCCCCATTCGCCGCAGGTACTCCCTCGCCTCGCCCACAGTGTACTCGCAGTAGTGGAAGATGGACGCCGCAAGCACTGCGTCCGCGCCGCCCGCCATCAGGCCCTCCGCCAGATGCTCGAGGGTCCCCACTCCCCCCGAGGCGATCACGGGAATCCCCACCCTGTCGGCTATGGTCCGCGTCAGGGGGATGTCGTATCCGTCCCGCGTCCCGTCCCGGTCCATGCTGGTCAGAAGGATCTCCCCCGCGCCGAGCTCTTCCATCCTTGCCGCCCACGATACCGCGTCGATCCCCGTGGGGCGGCGCCCTCCGTGCGTGTAGACTTCCCACGTCCCCGGCTTCCCCGGGACCGCGCGCGCGTCGATCGCCACCACGGTGCACTGGCTGCCGAAACGCTGTGCGGCCTGCCGGACGAAATCGGGGTCGGCGACCGCCGCCGTGTTGATCGACACCTTGTCGGCCCCCGCGGCCAGCAGGGTCCGGATGTCCGCAATCGTCCGCACCCCGCCTCCGACCGTGAGAGGCATGAACGCCTGTTCCGCCGTCCGCCGCACCACGTCGATGATGATGTCGCGGCGCTCATGGGAGGCGGTGATGTCGAGGAAGACCAGCTCGTCGGCCTCCTCGTCGTCGTACCGGCGCGCGATCTCGACCGGGTCGCCCGCATCCCTCAAGTTGACGAAGTTGACCCCTTTTACGACGCGGCCGTCCTTCACGTCGAGGCACGGGATGATCCTCTTGGCCAGCATCCTCCCGTTACCGCCGGCTCACTGTTTTTCAAGCCGGAGCGCGTCCGCCAGCGATATGGAGCCGTCGTACAACGCGCGCCCGATTATCGCGCCGCAGACCCCCTCGCCCTCCATCGCCAGGAGCTTCTCGACGTCCGCCAGCGCGCTTACGCCCCCGGAAGCGATCACGGGGGTCGAAAGGCCCTTCGCGAACTCCCCGATGCTTCCGAAGTTCGGGCCCGACATCATGCCGTCGCGGGAGATGTCCGTGTAGATGAAGCATGATATCCCGCTCTTTTCCATCTGGCGGGCAAGATCGACCGCGATCACGCCGGTCATCTCCACCCAGCCCCGTATGGCCACCATCCCGTCCCTGGCGTCGATCGACGCGGCCACCTTGCCGGGATACGCCTTCGTGATCCTCAATACCTCTTCCGGGTTGCGGACCGCGGAGGTTCCCAGGATGACCCGGGACGCTCCAGCGCGCATGTACCGGGAGGCGATCTCGAAATTGCGCACCCCGCCGCCCACCTGCACCGGCACGTCCACGGCGGCGGCGATGCGCCTTATGATTTCGAAATTGACCGGTTTCCCGAGGAACGCCCCGTCCAGGTCCACCACGTGGATCCTCGCCGCCCCGGCGGCGGCGAAGCGTTTCGCCACATCCAGGGGCGAATCCGAAAACACGGTGGCGTCCTCTGCACGTCCCTGGCGCAGGCGGACCGCCTTGCCTCCCTGGATGTCGATGGCGGGAATCACCTCGAAGGACATCGGACCCCCTCACGCCGCATCGCGGCACATCCGCCCGAAGTTCGACAGCAGCGCCAGCCCCGCCACCTGGCTTTTCTCCGGGTGGAACTGCACCGCAAGAAAGTTTCCGCCGCCCACTCCCGACGCGAACTCGACGCCGTAGGACGTCCTGCATGCTATCACCGAGGGGTCATCCGGCACGACGTAATAGGAATGCACGAAGTAGAAGTATGACCCCGAGGGTATGCCGCGAAACATCGCGTGGTCCGTCGCGAACTCGACGCGGTTCCAGCCCATGTGCGGGATTTTCAACGCCGCCCGCGCGGGAAAGCGGACCACCTTCCCGGGGAGGAACCCTATACCCTTGTGCCTGCCGAATTCCTCGCTCTCGGTGAAGAGCAGCTGCTGGCCAAGGCAGATCCCCAGGAAAGGCCTCCCGTCCGCAAGCGCATCGGACAGAAAAGAGAGAAGGCCTTGCCGCGAAAGATTTTCCATGCAGTCGCGGAACGCCCCCACGCCCGGCAGCACGATCCCCCGGCACCGGCAAAGTTCCGCCGGATCGCCGCTTACGCGTGTCGGGAATCCGAGCGTCTCCAGGGCCTTGCTGACGCTGCGAAGATTGCCCATCCCGTAATCTACGACGCCGATGGCGTCCGTCCTGTTCATCCGAGGACGCCCTTCGTGGAGGGGACCCCCTTTACTCGCGGGTCGATCCGGACGGCGTCCGCCATCGCCCGTCCCAGGGCCTTGAAAACGGCTTCTATGGTGTGGTGGCCGTTGCTGCCGTAGAGGACGTTGACGTGGATGCATATGCCCGACGACTGGGAAAAAGCGCGCAGGAACTCCTCCACGAGCTCGACGTCGAACGCTCCCACCTTTTCGCATTTCATGGGGCATCGGAAAACGAGGTGCGGGCGAGCGGAGACGTCCACGCTCACGTTGGCGAGCGACTCGATCATCGGGATGCTCGCGAAGGCGTAACGCGCGATCCCCGCCATGTTCCCGAGGTTCTTGCGGAACGCCTCTCCCAGGCAGATGCCCACGTCCTCCACCAGGTGGTGGAAATCCACCTCGGTGTCGCCCTTCGCGGATAACTCCAGGTCGAAGCGTCCGTGGAGGGAGAAAAGGGTCAGCATGTGGTCGAAGAAAGGCACCGTCGTGGAAACCCTGGACGCGCCTTCTCCCTCGAGCCGCAGTGACAGGGTGATGTCGGTTTCCTTCGTCTTGCGGACGATGCTGGTTTCCCTTGGCATCCGCTTCACGCCTCCCTTCCGATTCGTATAAGTACGGCCCGTGCGTGCGCGACCAGGCCCTCTTCCCGGGCGAGCCTTGCGACATGGGGCGCATCCGCCGCAAGAGCTTGAATTTCGTATGATACCACATTCATTTTCTTGAGGAAGTTGGCCACCCCCAGGGGCGAGGAAAACACCGCCGCGCCGCCCGTCGGCAGGGTGTGGTTGATCCCGGCCACGTAGTCTCCCACCGCCACGGGCGAGTACGGACCCAGGAACGCGGTGCCGGCGTTCCTGATCTTCCCGAGCGCATCCCAAGGTTTCTTAACCATTATGCTCAGGTGCTCCGGGGCGATGGCGTTGACCGTCTCATACCCTTCCTTCGCTACGCGAACGAGAAAGCCGCGGGCATGGGATAAGGAAGCGGCGATGATTTCCCGCCTCGGGAGCGTCTTCGCCTGCCGGAGTAGCTCCGCTTCGACCTTCCGCGAAAGGGCGGCGGAATCGGTGACGAGCGCGACGAAGGCGTCCTCGTCGTGTTCCGCCTGCGAAAGGAGGTCCGCCGCCACGTACGATGCC
>JAENIX010000151.1 GCA_016844415.1 Actinomycetota bacterium
CCACTCCCTCGCCCCCGTCGTCGGAACGAGCGAGGCGTTCGCGATCACTCGAAGCGGCGGGAAATGGAGTTCCGCGTTGGAAAGGACGTAAAGGTCCGTGAACCGGCGTCCCTGCGCCACGACGGTGCACGGCGCATCTATGAACTTCCGCAGGCCCGGCATCACGGTCCACCCGGCGCGGGTGAGATCGGCCTCCGCCTCGAACCCCATCGTCTGCGCGTTCCCCGAGGCCTTGATAAGGAGCGTGGCCACACCTTCGGGCGCCGCCTTCGCAAGCCAGGCCGGAGGCTCGGCGAACATGCCGGCGACCTTCCCCATGTCGATCCTGGCGAATGTGACGGTAATGTCCGCTTCCGCGCCCCCCGGCGGGGCGGATACCGTTCCTTCCATACTCAATGGCTGGCCGAACGTCTTCCCCTTCGCGACGAGTTTGGCCGACATCGGCCCGCCGGCCTTTCCTCCCTCGCGGGTGATGCTGCCCGCAATCCCGATCTCTCCTTGAAGGGCGCCGGCGATCCGTGTCTCCATGCTGAAATCGTTCCGTCTTCCGCCTACCCCATCGAGGTGGACAGTCAGCGGATCTATCTCCCAGCGCGTCTCCTTCCCGTCCTCCTCCTCGAGGAAAAGATGAAGTTTCGCCTCATCGATTGAAAGGGTCTTTATGGCAACCGAGACCGGCTCCCGGGCTGTGGATGGGGCAAGTTCCTTTCCCCCCCCCATCCGGTCCGCGATCCGTGTCGCCGAATGAGTGCCGTCCCGGTAAACCCGGAATGCGACTTCCGGGCGTCGAAGGATGACCCTGCCGAACTCCACCTTGCCTGTGAGAAGCGGCAGGATGGCCACTCGTATTTCCGTTTCGGGCGCCGAGAGGAGATTCTCTTCCGGTTGCCCCGTGTCTCCTGAAACGGTAAGGCCTGTGATCTTCAACCCGATCCCGGGGAACAGCGAGAGGGAAACTTTCGCGAAGGCGACCTTGCGGCCCGTCTTCTCTTCCATGAGCGCGATCATGCGCGGCCTGAAGGCCTCGAGGGATACCACCATTGGAAGGACGACTGCCAGGAGGACCACTGCGATGACGACGACCGCGGCTACGACAGCCACTTTCCGCATGGTTCCCTCCCCAGGCTAACGCTAACCCAGCTTCTTGCGGAGCACCTCTTGAACGACCCTGGGATTTGCCTTTCCCCGGGTCTCCTTCATCACCTGGCCGACGAAGAAGGAAAGAAGTCCGGACTTCCCGGCGCGATAGCTCTCCACCTCTTTCTGATTCGATGCCAGGACCCTGGAAACGATTTCCTCGAGGGCGCCCGCGTCCGAGACCTGCGTAAGCCCCTGCTCGTCGCGGATAACCCGGATCGGTCTCCCGGTCTCGATTGCGATCTCTACCAGCTTCTTGGAAGCCGTGGCGGAGATCGCCCCGGTCTCCCGGTCTTCCACGGCGTGGGCGATCGTCTCGGGGGAAAGCTTCCCGGAGGCGATTGACTCTTTCCACTGTATGCACTCGTTGGCCGTGACTTTGTGGTTCCCGCCGAAGAGCGCCGAGGATGCCTCGAAGAAGGCGGCGAGCGCGCGGCTTGCCGAAAGAAGCTCCGCGTCGTACTTCGATAAGCCGTAGGCCGCCGTGAGGCGGGCGATCTTCTCCGCCGGAAGCTCCGGGATAGTCTTCCGCAGCTCTTCGACCCAGGCCCCGTCCACGACCAGGGGGAGAAGGTCCGGGTCCGGGAAGTACCGGTAATCGTGCGCCTCCTCCTTCCCCCGCATGGAAAGCGACTCTCCCGCCGCCGCGTCCCACAGCCGGGTCTCCTGCACGACCTTGCCGCCGTCCTCGATCAGCTCGGTCTGGCGGCTTATCTCGTACTCGATGGCCTTCTCCACGTTGCGGAAGGAGTTCATGTTCTTGAGCTCGGCCCTGGTTCCGAATTCCTTCCGTCCCTTCGGGCGAACGGAAACGTTCGCGTCGCAGCGGAAGGAGCCCTCCTCCATGTTCCCGTCGCACACCTCCAGATAGACGAGGATGTCCCTCAGGCGCCGAAGATACGCCCCCGCCTCTTCCGGCGTGCGGATGTCGGGCTCGGAGACTATCTCCATCAGCGGCACCGAGCAGCGGTTAAGGTCCGCCAGCGACGCTTGCGCCCCGGCGAACTCTCCTTCGTGGACGAGTTTGCCGGCATCCTCCTCCATGTGGATCCGCGTGATGCCTATTCTCTTCATGCGTCCGTTCGCCTCGATGTCGACGTGGCCCGCAAGAGCCAGCGGAAGCTCGTACTGGGAGATCTGGTACGCCTTGGGCAGGTCGGGGTAGAAGTAGTTCTTCCGGGCGAAGACGCTTTTCTTCTGAACCTCGCAGGACGTCGCCAGCGCGGTGCGGATCGCGAACTCGACCACGCGGCGGTTCAGGACCGGAAGGACTCCGGGCATGCCGGTGCATACCGGGCATGTGTTTTCGTTGGGGGGGGCGCCGAAGGCGGTGGAGCAGGCGCAGAATATCTTGCTTTGCGTGGATAGCTGCGCGTGCACCTCAAGGCCGATGACCGCTTCGAATTCCATGCCCTACGCTCCCGTCCTCGGGGAAATCCGCGGAAGCGGTATGGCCCGCTCGACCGCGGCTGCTGCCGAAAGGACCGTCTCCTCGCAAAAATGTTTCCCGAGGAACTGCGCGCCGATCGGAAGGCCGTCCCGCGACATTCCGCACGGCACCGAAATCCCGGGAATCCCGGCGAGGTTGCACGGGATCGTGAAGATGTCGGAGAGATACATCGTCAGCGGATCGTCCGTCTTCTCGCCCAGGCGGAAGGCCGGGGTGGGCGATGTGGGAGTGAGGAGCACGTCCGCCTTCGCGAAGGCGTCCTCGAAGTCGCGCCGGATCAGCGTTCGGACCTTCTGCGCTTTCCCGTAGTACGCTTCGTAGTAGCCGGACGACAGGGCGTAGGTACCTATCATGATGCGCCGCTTCACCTCTTCGCCGAAACCTTCCGCACGCGTCCTCGACATCATCTCGATCAGCCCGCCGTCGGTTTTCGCACGGTATCCGTACCGCACGCCGTCGTACCGCGCCAGGTTGGAAGACGCCTCGGCGGGGGCGATGATATAGTAGACCGACAGCGCGAGGGAAGTGTGGGGAAGCGATACCTCCACGGCTTCGGCGCCCTGCGACGTGAGCGAGGCGAGCGCCTTCTCGACCGCTCCCTTCACCGCCGGATCGAGTCCCTCTCCCTCGAAATATTCCTTCGGAAGGCCGACTTTAAGCCCTTTGACGCCCTTCTCCACCGCAGCCGCGTAATCGGGGACGGGAAGGTCTACCGATGTGGAGTCCTTCCGGTCGTGCCCCGCGATGATCGAGAGCAAAGCCGCCGCGTCCGGGACGGAGCGGGTGACCGGCCCCGCCTGGTCCAGGGAGGAGGCGAACGCGATCATCCCGTACCGGGAAACACGGCCGTAGGTGGGCTTCATCCCCACGACGCCGCACAGCGCCGCCGGCTGCCGGATGGAGCCGCCGGTGTCGGTCCCCACGCCGGCGAAGCACAGGCCCGCCGCCACCGCCGCCGCCGTGCCGCCGGAAGAGCCGCCCGGAATCCGGTCGAAGGCCCAAGGGTTGCGCACCGGGCCGAAGCGGGAGGTCTCGGTGGATGAGCCCATCGCGAACTCGTCCATGTTCTGCTTTCCCAGGAGGACCGCGCCAGACGAACGGATCCGCTCGGTGACGGTGGCATCGTACGGCGGGAGGAAATCGCGGAGAATCCCGCTTCCGCATGTGGTCCGCACTCCCCGAGTGCAGAATATATCCTTCAAGCCGACAGGGACGCCGTGCAGGAAGCCGAGCGGCCGCCCTTGAGCCTGCGCCTCGTCGCAGGCC
>JAENIX010000152.1 GCA_016844415.1 Actinomycetota bacterium
GGCCAGCGATTCCCGTCGTCAGCTATCGACCACCGACATCGCCGAAAAATACGGGATCTCTTCGCACCATCTCGCGAAGGTGATGCGGCACCTGGTGCATGCGGGGCTGGTGCAGGCGGTGCGGGGCGTGGGCGGCGGGTACCGTTTCGCCGGGAACGTCAGCCGGACGACGCTGCTGGACGTGATTCAACTTTTCGAAACGCTGGAATCCGAGCTTGACGTGCCGAACCACGGGAGCAAGGCGGGCGACCCGATAGTCGCCGAACTGAAAAGCATCACCAGGGAGATCGACGAGCTCACGAAGGCGGTCCTCGACACCATCACGCTGGAGACGGCACTGAAAAGCACCCGAAAACGCTCCACCGCCGGCACCTCAGAACCGGGACGTTCCTAAGAACTCCAGAACAAAACCGGGACAGTCCTTGCCGGATAATCCAATAATGTTGATTTAAATTAAGACCGTCCCCGTTTGGAGTTCTTAGGAACGTCCCGGTTCTTAGGTTCCGGGGCTTAAAGCCGCAGCAGCCGGGCCGCGTTGCCTCCAAGGATGTTATCGATCCCCTCCGCAGACAGCGGCAGCTCCATAATCGCATCCATGTTCCGCCGGATCGTGGGCACTCCCGGCCAGTCGCTGCCGAAGATCACCTTGTCCGTGATGCGGTCCAGCTCCGGGAAATAGGTCATCAGCTTAGAAGGCGGCAGCCCGGAAATTTCCATGTGGACGTTCGGGTGCAGCTTGGACAGGAAAAAGGCCCTGTCGTACCAGAATCCCCGGCCCGCGTGCGCCATCACCAGGTTCAACCCGGGGAAATCGACGGCCACATCGTCCAGGTGCAATGGGTCGCCGTACTTCATCCGCGATCCCCTGAAAACGGAAGAACCGGTATGGATCAGTACGGGAACCTCAAGGTCCCGCGCGGCCTGGTAAAGCGGGTACATCCTTTGGTCGTTCAGGTAGTAGTGCTGGTACGTGGGGTATAGCTTCACTCCCCTGAACCCATCCACTTCCACCCTACGCCGCAGCTCGCCCCCCGGGTCGTTGTACACGTGGGGGTTGACATCGCAGAAAGGGATCAGCCGCGGCCTCCCCCGGCAGAAATCCCGCACCTGTTCGTTGGTGCACGTTCCCGTGGTCACAGGACTCAGCTCCGCAAGGACGCAGGCGTGATCGACCCCTTCGGACGCCAGCATCTCGTCGAAGGCACCCGGGTCCCCGTAGCGGCGGATGTATTCCTCGTACCCGGTGGGATGGGTCTGCTTCATCCACTCCGTCACCCATTCATGATGATGGGTGTAGACCGCCAGGTGGACGTGGAAATCGATGCGGGGCTTCCGTGAAATATTCATCGCCGCTTCCTGCTCTATATATACTGCCCGGCGTCGACCCGGATAACTTCGCCGGTTATCATGCGGGCCGCGTCGGATAGCAGGAACAGCACGACGTTGGCGACGTCCTCCGGTTTCGCAAGCTCGGGCAGCACGCTCTCGGCCTTCGCCTTCGCGACGATCTCCTCCGGCAGTCCCAGCGCCATTCGGGTCATCACCATGCCGGGCGCGACTGCGTTGACCGTCACTCCCTTGGGCCCCAACTCGCGCGCCAGGGTCTTCGTAAGCCCGATCAGGCCCGCCTTGGAGGCGCAGTAGTTAGCCTGGCCGAACTTGCCGCGCATTCCGTTGATCGATGTGATGTTGACGATCCGGCCGTAGCCGGCTTTTCGCATGGCGGGCGCCAGCGCCCGCGCCATGTTGAAGGCCCCCGTAAGATTCACCGAGAGGACCGACTGCCATTCGTCGTCGCTCATGTTGACCATGCTTCGGTCGCGTGTTATCCCTGCGTTGTTGACCAGCAGCGACACGTTGGCAGGCAGCCGCGAAACCGCGTCAGCCACGGATACGGAATCGGCGATATCGACTTTATGGAATTTGTACCGGACTTTGTCTCCCTCCTCGCCCTCGGCCACGTCGAAAACGTGCACTTCGGCGCCATGATCGATCAGCGCCTTGGCGATCGACAGCCCGATGCCGCGCGCCCCTCCGGTGACCACCGCAACGCGTCCCTTAAAATTCATGAAATCGCACATGGTCCCTCCATGTGTATTCCTGTATTCAAGTGGAACATTACCACAATTTTCGCGCGCGAATACCCCTTGACAGCTTAAATGGTATTGCGGTACCTTTATGCATAAATAACGAGGGACAGGAGGGAGAATGGCCACCACAGACGAGGTCATCGCCAAAACCGCGCCGTCAAGACTGATAGACCACAACCTGATCGACAGGGAGATCGAAAGCCTGTGCGACGGCATGGTCCGCTACGAAAAGCGGCCCGCCAGGCGCCGCGACGGCTCAGTGGCGGACGGGCTATTCAACGCCTGGATCGTCCTCAACAACCCGAAACAGTACAACTCCTACACGACCGACATGGTGAAGGCCCTCATCCTCGCCTTCCGGCGGGCATCCGTCGACCGCGAAGTCAACGCGGTGGTCTTCACCGGCGTCGGCGACAAGGCGTTCTGCACCGGCGGCAACACGAAGGAATACGCCGAGTACTACGCCGGCAACCCGCAGGAATACCGTCAATACATGCGCCTGTTCAACGACATGGTCTCGTCCATCCTGGGCTGCGATAAACCGGTTGTCTGCCGGGTCAACGGCATGCGCATCGGCGGCGGCCAGGAGATAGGCATGGCCTGCGACTTCACCATCGCCCAGGATCTCGGCAACTTCGGCCAGGCCGGACCCAAGCACGGCTCGGCGGCCATTGGCGGTGCGACCGATTTCCTTCCCGTCATGATCGGCTGCGAGCAGGCCACGGTCTCCGGCACGCTGTGCGAGCCGTTCTCCGCGCACAAGGCGGCCCGCCTCGGCATCGTCACAGACGTCGTTCCCGCCCTGAAACTCGATGGACGGTTTACGCCGAATCCGACGGTGATCACCGACCGGATGCTCGACGAGTACGGCCGGATCGTCCATGGCGAGTTCAAGACAGGCGCAGCGTACAAGGAAGGCCTCGCGATGATCAAGGGGGGCGAGATCGACCTGAAACTGCTCGACGAGAAGGTCGAGGATCTGTGCGCCAAGCTGCTGGAGACCTTCCCCGAATGCATGACGAAAAGCCTCGAGGAGCTGCGCAAGCCGAAGCTGGACGCCTGGAACAAAAACCGTGAGAACTCCCGGGCCTGGCTCGCGCTCAACATGATGAACGAAGCCCGCGCGGGTTTCCGGGCTTTCAACGAGGGCACGAGGGAGACCGGGCGCGAAATCGACTTCGTGAAGCTGCGCCAGGGCCTGGCCAAAGGCATCCCCTGGTCCGAGGAACTGGTGGAGAGCCTGATGCCGGGCGCTAGAAAATAGGGACGGACGATGGAGGCACGGACCGTAAAGGAGATCGTCGCGTTCTGCCAGGACCTCTTCGACGATATCGATTTCGCCAGGGCGCGCGAATGGAAGGCCGCCCTCCCCGGCCGCAAGGTGATCGGCTACATGCCGGTATACGTCCCGCGGGAGATCATCCATGCCGCCGGCATGCTGCCGCTGGGGATCCTGGGGGGCGGGGCCGACATGGAGGTCATCCATGGCGACGCCTACTACCAGAGCTACATCTGCCGCATCCCCCGCTCGACGGTCGAGCTGGCGGTAACCGGAAGGCTGGACTTCGTCGACGGGATGATCTTCCCCTCCATCTGCGACGTCATCCGGAACTTAAGCGGCATCTGGCAGATCCTGTTCAAGGAGAAGTACGTCCGCTACTTCGACGCGCCGCAGAACTTCCGGGAGGACGTCGGGGGCGTCTTCTACTCCAACGAGCTGCGCGAATTCCGGGAAGGGCTCGAAAAAGAACCGCCTGTGGGTGAACCGGGTGTACGATTTCCGGGCCGACTTCCCCTGGAAAGCGCCGTCCGCCGAGGTCTACCTGCTGATGCGTGCAGGCATGGTGCTCCCTCCCGAGGAGCACACCCTGCTGATGCGGGAATACCTGGCCGCCGCCGGGGCGCAGGACCGGCCGATGCGGGACAACTGCCGTGTCGTCCTGACGGGCGTGTTCTGCGAGCAGCCGCCGCTGAACCTGATCAAGTCCCTGGAGATCTCAGGGTGCTACATCGTGGACGACGACTTCCTGCTCGTCAGCCGCTGGCTCCTGGAAGATGTGCCGGCCGACGGAGACCCAATCGAGAACCTGTCACGCGCGTTTTTGCTTCATTCCGCGCAGACTGCGGCCAAGTACGAACCCGACATGGAGGTAAAGGGGCGCTACCTTATCGACGCCATCCGCAGGCGGAGCGCGGACGGCGTCATCTTCGCAGCCCCGAGCTTCTGCGACCCGGCGCTGCTCGACCAGCCGATGATGATCAGCCGGCTCGATGCGCTGAAGATCCCCTACATCACCATGCAGTACGCGGAGAACTCGGGCCAGATGCAGCCGATCCGGGAGCAGTCCGGCACCTTCGCCGATTCC
>JAENIX010000153.1 GCA_016844415.1 Actinomycetota bacterium
AGGTTGACCTTGACCCGCGCCCCCTTGAGCAGCCCCGCCAGGTCGCGTGCGTCCCGTTCCGAATCGTTGACTCCGGCAAGCAGCACGTACTCCGCCGTCACCTTCCGCCCGCTCTGCAATGGGATTTTCTTCATTGCGGCGACCAGATCCTTGAGCGGATATTTCCGGTTGACAGGCATCAGCCGCGATCGCAGATCGTCCCTCGGCGCGTTGATCGAGACGGCGAAACTCACGGGGTATTCCTTCGCCAACGCGAGCATCGCCGGGATCACGCCCGCCGTGGATACCGTCACCCGCTTGCCGGACAGGCCGAATCCGAATTGCGACAGGAGGATCGCGATCGCGCGGGAAACCTCAGGCAGGTTCTCCAACGGCTCACCCATACCCATGAAGACAACGTTGGACAGGCGCTCCGCTCGCTCCGCGAGACGCTTCGCCGCCAGGCAAACCTGGTGGACGATCTCGGAAGAGGACATGTTCCGCCGGAATCCCATCGCCCCGGTCGCGCAGAATCCGCACTTCAGTGCGCAGCCGACCTGCGACGAGATGCACAGCGTCCTTCGATCTTCTTCCGGAATGAGGACGCTCTCCACAGACTCCCCGTCCTCCAGGCGGAACAGGTACTTCTCCGTACCGTCAGAGGACGTTTCCACCCGTTCCGCGGGCGGAGAGGAAATCCGGCACGCCTTCGACAGTTCTTCGCGGAAACTCTTCGACAGGTCGGTCATCGAATCCGGATTTTCGCGGTAGCGTTCCTTGCCCCAGCGGGAAAGAAACGTCTCGAGTTCCTGAAGGGGGATGCCTTTCAGGTCGGTCCGGGGATTGCTGCTCATTGTGAAATCATATATGAAAAACCAGCACGCCACAGATAGGCGTGCCGGGGTTTTCCACAAACCAGAAGTTATACCTTAGGATACTATATTCAAATCACTGAAAAAATAATGTATTTCCGTTGCGGCGGTTTCGGGGGCATCGGAGCCGTGAACGATGTTCTGCTCGATGCTTCCCGCGAAGTCGGCCCGGATCGTTCCTTTGTCCGCCTTCGCCGGATCCGTCGCGCCCATTATTTTCCGGTTCCGGGCGATCACGTCGTCACCTTCCAGCACCATCACCACGATGGGCCCCGATGACATGAAGTCGGTAAGCGACGAGAAGAACGGCCGCTCCCGGTGGACGGCGTAGAACCCTTCCGCCTGCTTCTTGCCAAGGTGGAGCATCTTCATCGCGACTACCCGGATGCCCTCCTTTTCGAACCGGCGGATCACCTCGCCGATGACTCCCTTCTCGACTCCGTCCGGCTTGACGATCGAGAGAGTACGCTGCTTCGCGCTTTTATTCATATGATGCATTTTCGATCCTAGTTCATCTTCGCCTTTGCCATGTCGTAGCCGGCGCGAAGCGCCTTCTTGTTCATCTCTTCCGTTCCCTTTGGAACCCGCGAGAGGACGGCCTTTTCCACCGACTCGAGCCGGACTTTGCCGGTGAGAGCCGTGATGGCCCCGATCGCGACGATGTTGGCGACGAACGCCTTCCCGATTTCCTCGGACGCCGTCCGGATGATCGGCATCTTGATCACCTTGAAGGTGCCCTTGGGTATATCCCTGACGAAATCTTCGTCCACGAGGAGCGTCCCGTCCGGCTTGATGTCCTTGTAGTACTTCGAGCACGACTCCTGCGTCAGTGAGAGCTGCAGGTCGATCGCCCGGGCCTTGGGAAAATCGATGGGCTTGTCGGAGATGATGACCTCCGACTTGGAGGCGCCGCCGCGCGCCTCGGGGCCGTAGGACTGGCTCTGGACCGCGTTGATCTTGTCGAAGATCGTGGCCGCCTCGGCGAAGATGACGCCCGCAAGGATCAGCCCCTGCCCCCCAGATCCTGAAAACCGTATTTCGAAACGTTCGCTCATGGTATCAGGCCCCCTTCTCTTTCTGTTTCTTAAGGCGTTCCGCCAGGGCGAAATACGTCTCGCAGAACTCCGGCGCCTCCTTCTTGAACAGAACGCCCGTGGGAAATTTGCCCGCGGTCTTCTCCGGAGGAAGCTTGTCGAACGCCGTGATGGGTAGCGCGGTGTCCTTCATCCACAGGAGCATGTCGGTGGGGCTCTTGAACTTGTTCCTGCGCCCGTGCGTCGTCGGGCAGGCGTTGATGATCTCGAGCACCGACAGCCCTTTGTGGTTCATCGCCTCGATGATGAGCTTGTCGAGCGCCGGCACGTGGTACGCAGTGCCCCGCCCCACCCATGAAGCCCCGGCGCCCTTGGCGAGATCGGGGATGTTGAAGTTCGGGTCCACGTTACCGTACGGCATCGTCGTCGCAAAGTGCCCGATCGGGGTGGTCGGAGAGTGCTGCCCCCCGGTCATTCCGTAGATGAAATTGTTCAGCACGATGACGGTGATGTCGATGTTGCGCCTGCAGGCGTGGATGAAGTGGTTCCCGCCGATCGCCGTGGCGTCGCCGTCGCCGCTGACCACCATGACCTTCTTGTCGGGCCTGGCCATCTTCAGGCCCGTGGCGAAGGGGAGCGCGCGGCCGTGCGTCGTGTGCAGCGTGTTCCAGTCGATATACCCCGGAAGACGGGAGGCGCAACCGATCCCGGAGACGAGCGCGATGTCGTCCTTTGGAATCTTCAGCGTGTCGACGGCCCGCAGGAGCGACTTGAAGACGATTCCGTATGTGCACCCGGGGCACCAGATGTGAGGGAGCTTCCCTCCCCGGATATATTGGTCGTAGTTGAAGGACATCTACTTCACCTCCTTTATCTTCGCCAGAATCTGTTCGGGGGTTATCGGATCCCCGTCGACGCGGAAAATGCCTTCCACGGGGCAGCGCCCCTTCGCGCACCGCTCCACCTCGTAAACGATCTGGCCCAGCGACAGCTCCGGTACGATGATCGCCTTGACACGGGAAGCCAGCGCCGCAACCTCCTCCTCGGGGAACGGCCAGATGGTAAGGGGCCTGAAAAGCCCCGCCTTGATCCCCGCCTCGCGTGCGAGCTCCACCGCGTTCTTGCCGGAGCGCCCGGAGACGCCGTATGCGAAGACGGCAACCTCGGCGTCATCCAGCATGACGGTCTCGTACTTGATGATGTCCTTCCTGTTTCCCTCGACCTTCCTTATAAGGCGCTGCTCGTCGGTGTGGATCCGGGGGCTGGCGTTCACCGGGAATCCGTCGGATGCGTGGTTCAGGCCGGTGATGTGCTGCCGGTACCCGCTGAAGAAATCCGCCACGGGCGGCACGTCGCCCTTGGTCTCGTCGAACGGCATGTACTCGGAAGGCGGGCAGGTCGGCCGGCGGCGATTCTCGATGGGTATGACGCCCTTGTCGGGGATCTCGATCTTCTCCCGCATGTGGCCCACGATCTCGTCGAAGGCGATGATCACGGGGGTGCGGTATTTCTCCGCCAGGTTGAACGCGCGCACCGTCTCGGAGAAGATCTCCTGGACGTACGCCGGGGTGAGGCAGATGACCGGATGGTCACCGTGCGTCCCCCACTTGCACTGCATTATGTCGCTCTGGCTCGGGCCGGTCGGAACCCCGGTCGACGGACCGCCGCGCATGACGTCGACTATCACGCACGGGACCTCGCAGAGCATACCGAACCCGAGGTTCTCCTGCTTCAGCGAAAACCCGGGCCCCGAGGTTGCCGTGAGCGTCTTGGCGCCCGCGAGCGAACCGCCTATGACCGCCGCCATCGCTGCGATCTCGTCCTCCATCTGCAGGAAGGCCCCGCCGATCAGCGGGAGCCTCCGCGCCAGGTATTCCGCCACCTCCGTGGAGGGGGTTATCGGGTACCCGGCGAAGAAGGTGCAGCCCGCGTAGAGCGCCCCTTCCGCGCACGCCTCGTTCCCCTGAAGAAGTTTTAACGTGCCCACCGTGTCTCTCCTTTTGGGAATTCTTTTGTTTCCGTCATTTCTTGTCGATGAAGATGGCGAAATCGGGGCAACGCAGTTCGCACGCCATGCAGGCGTTGCACTTGTCGATGTCGACCACCTTGACGAGGAACATCTCCATGCCCAGCACCTGCGTTGGGCAGAGCTTCACGCAGATCTCGCATCCCTTGCAGAAACGCGGGATGATGCTGATCTTCACCTTCTGGTTCTCCGTCGCCTCGATCTTTTCCGCCGTCTGCCCCTGCGCGTTAGCCATCGCTTCCGTCCTTCCTTTATTAATGGACTTTCTTTCCCAGTCTTTTCGCCAGCGTGATCCCCATGTCGGAAGGGGCCTCTGAAACCGAGATTCCGGCCGCCTTGAACGCCTCTATCTTCTCCGCGGCCGTCCCTTTCCCGCCGGAGATGATGGCGCCCGCGTGCCCCATCCGCTTGCCCTTGGGCGCGGTCTGGCCCGCGACGAAGCCGACGACCGGCTTGTTCATCTTCGCCTTCACGAACGCCGCCGCCTCCTCCTCCGCCGTCCCGCCGATTTCCCCGATGAGGATGACGAAGTTCGTCCCGTTTACCGGATCGCCGCCGATTCCCACGCATGTCGACTGGCCCATCCCCAGCGTCGTCACCTGGTGGACCGCCTCGTAGGTGAGCGTTCCGGAGCGGGAAACGATCCCGACCGTCCCCGGCTTGTGGATGTAGCCGGGCATTATCCCGATCTTGCATTCACCGGGAGTGATGACCCCCGGGCAGTTGGGGCCGATAAGGCGGGTCTTCTTCCCCTCCATGAACCGCTTCACCTTCACCATGTCGAGGATGGGGACACCCTCGGTGATGCAGACGGTGATAGCCACTCCCGCGTCGACCGCCTCGCAGATC
>JAENIX010000154.1 GCA_016844415.1 Actinomycetota bacterium
AGCCGCCGGGAGAGCGTCTCCCAGTCCGGGGGGAATATGCCTATCAGCACAGCGCCGGGAAGCGCCTCCTTGACCTTGCGTCCCCCCTGGACGTCGATCTCGAGCACGACATCGGTCCCGCGGGAAACCGTCTTTCCAACCGCGTCGCGGGATGTCCCGTACCGTCTCCCGTAGACCGTTGCGTATTCCAAAAACTCCTTTAAATTTATCATTTTATCAAATATATCTTCAGAAATGAAGTGATAATCCTTCCCTTCCGTCTCTCCGTTCTTTCGGGGGCGCGTGGTGTAGGAGATGGAAAGTTCCAGACCCTCCACCTTTTCGACGAGAAGCCGGCAGATGGTTGTCTTTCCTGACCCCGATGGCGCCGATATGACGAAGACGTCTCCACGCTCCATGGGCTACTCCACGTTCTGTATCTGTTCCCGGATTTTTTCCAGCTCGGTCTTCGCCGTCACCGCGAGTTCCGAGATCCCCGCGTGCGCCGACTTGTTCGATGCCGTGCTCAACTCCCGGAACGTTTCCTGGACGAGGAAGTCGAATCGTTTTCCGACGGCTTCTCCCGGCTGCCCGAGGAGTTTCCCAAGCCCCGCCATATGCGATCGGAGACGGTCTATTTCCTCGGTGATGTCAAGACGGTCGATGAGGTATGCCGCCTCCTGGTGAAGCCTTCCCGCATCCATCCCGGTTTCCCCGGAAAGCAGAATGATCCTTTCCTTGAATCTATCGATGGCAAATACCTTGTTTTCAACAGAATAAGATGCAACCTGATCGACTACCGATCCCAGTCCGGCAACCGCTTTCCCGACGACTTCACGCAGACGCTCCCCTTCATCCCGCCTCGACGCCAATAGCATGGAAACGGCGCCGCCCAAAGCTTTCGCTGCGAGATCCCAATGCTCCTCCGCCGGGTCCACGCCTTCCGTCACGAATACGAACATGTCCGGAATCCCCAGCAGGTCCCGGAACGCAAGATCCATGGGCAGACCGCTCTCCTCCTTGATTCTGTGCGCTTCCGAGATGAATGAAGCCAGCGCCTCCTTGTTCACGCGGACGGACGTTCCGGTTTTCCCCCACTCCCGGACCCCCAGGAACACGTCCACCTTCCCGCGCCTGAGCGCATCCCGGACGGCTCCGCGAATCCTGGGCTCCCAGGACAGGAATTTCGACGGGCACCGGACGTGGATGTCCAGATACCGGTGGTTCACAGACCGGACATCCGCCGTGACGATCACGTCGCTGCCATGCGCCTCGCCCCGCCCGTACCCCGTCATGCTCATCCACATGTGGGCTCACCCGATTCCATATTTCGTGCATCGCGCAGACCTTCCCTGACCTCGGCGAGGAACGCGCGGATATCAACGGAGGCGATGTCGGGATACGTCCACGGCAACGGCATGTATTCCCCTTTCCTGTACACCAGGGTCAGATCGGCGAACACGCCATCCCGCAGATACACGCGGTGGCTGTAATTCTTGCCGGTCGCAAGGAGAAAGTTCTCCTCCGTCAAAAGCCCCGGGTCGATATTCAGTGTGCGCTTACCTTCCTGCGCGAATTCACCTTCAAGTTCCTCGGCCCTTATTTTCGCGTCCGCCAGGGCCTCGCGGGGGACGAGCCGCTCGATCACCGCGAATCTCCGGAACAGCGGGGATCCCATTTCCTCACCGTAGTATTCCGTCCGGTCGAATGGAAATGCGGCGCTTATGCAGCCGATCGGACCGAAACGGCCCGCAAGGGCCGGCAGCGCCTCCCCGAAACGACTTTCCTCCCTGTAGATCACGGAAACCAGAAGCCTTGCGGAAGACGGGGGCCTTCGCCGGCTCATTCGCCACGAAGCGTTTTCGAAAGCTTTTCAATAGTGATCGGCACGGTGCCGACCTCCCCGACCACCACGCCCGCGGCGACGTTCGCCAGGAGGGCCGCGTCCCGAAGCGGTGCGCCGGCTCCCATCGCCACCGCAACCGTCCCGATCACCGTGTCACCCGCGCCTGTCACGTCGAAAACCTGCCTTGCCTTGGCCGGGATGTGGAAGAACGCTTTCCGCCCCCGTTCGATCAGGCTCATCCCCTCTTCTCCGCGTGTGATCAGCACCGCTTTCGCGCCGCTCTTCCGGATAAGGGCTTTCCCCCCCTCCCAGATCTCCATGTCTCCGTGAAGTCTCCTGCCCCCAAGGGACGCTTCCGCCTCTTGCCTGTTCGGGGTGATCAGCGTGCAACCCTTATAGAAGGAAACGTCGGTGCGCTTCGGGTCCACCGCGACGAATGCGCCGCTCCTGCCCGCGGCGAGAACGATGTCATTCACGAGCTCCCGGCTCAATGCGCCCTTAAGGTAGTCGGAGATGACCACTCCGTCGACGTCCCTGATCGCCTTGCGCACTCGCGCCCGCAACGCGTCCTGAGCCCGCCCGTCCGGCAGGTCGTCCATTTCCCGGTCCACGCGAACCACCTGCTGATGGTGGGCGATCACGCGGGTCTTGGTCGTGGTGGGACGGTTCCGGTCCTGGACGATCCCGGAAGTTCCTATCCGGCGCTTCGCAAGGATGCGCAGGATTTCCCGGCCGCTGGAATCCGCTCCGATCAGACCTGCGAGCTCCACCTTCGCCTTGAGGCCCGCGACGTTGACGGCCACGTTTCCCGCGCCTCCGAGCGCCCGGGTATCCTTCGTGACCGCAACGACGGGGACCGGCGCCTCCGGGGAAATCCTCTTCACCTCCCCCCAGATGTACTCGTCCAGCATGATGTCTCCGACCACGAGGATCCTCACGGAGGGAAACTTCCCGAGGAATCCGAAGGCGCGAGCGGCGAACCCCGCTTCATTCAATGGGGGACGCCTCCTCGATCAGCAGGATGGGGATACCGTCGTCGATCCTGTAGGAGAGACGGCAATTCCCGCAGAGCAGCTCGCTCTCGTCGGTCGTCAGGCCAAGGCTCCCTTTGCATTTCGGGCACGCCAGGATCTCAAGCAGCTCTTGATCCATCGCTCATCCCCCTTTCCGCGGCGGCACCAGTTCCGCCTGCATCGTCCACATCTTGATCTTCTTGAATTTCGCGTGGATCCGGACCGGAACGTGCCGGGCGTCGCCGGAGATCCACATCGTCATCCCCGCGTTGGTCTCCACCTTCCCGTCCCGCGAGATCTGCGTCTCGACGATCAAGGCGTCGACGGGACCGGCGTAGGTGTCGACCTTCTCCCTGCCGAGCGTTTTCATCGAGATCTGCCATACCTTCCGGCCTGCGTACACCTGGCGGGCCTGCTCCTCCGCGCCGTGGTCCACCCCGCGGAAATAGTACGCAGCCGTCACCGGGTCGTAGACGTTGCGGGGCGTGTCGACCTCGTTGCGGACTGCTCCCGTCTTCTTGTTGCGGTATTCGATCTTCCCCTTCTCCTGGTCGTACACCGCGATGTGATCCGCATCCTTCATCTTACCCGTGAATTCCTGCCTCAGGGGCGCCAACGTCTTCATGTCCATGTAGTAATCGACGGTCCCATCGAACGGATAGAAGAAGGAAAGCAGGCCCGAAGTCCAGGCATGGACGCTAAGGTGGTACGCCTCTTTCCCGTTCCAGGACACCTTTCCCTTGTGCGTGAACCGCGCGTACCCCATGGTCATGCCGAGAAACTCCATCCTGAAGACGAGCTCCTCGTGCCCATTGGCCCATGCCGGCCCTTCCGTCGATTCGGCACCAAGGGGGGCCCCGCCGGCATCCAGGACCCCGGCCTGCGTCCCGGGCTTGCCCGCCGTTTCAGCCCCGGGTTGCAAAGGTTCACCGGTTCCCGCAGCCGTGGAAGCACCCGGCGCGACGTTATCCGGCGGGGGGAGGCCCG
>JAENIX010000155.1 GCA_016844415.1 Actinomycetota bacterium
CTTCTTCACGATGGTCTTCGCCGTCTATAACGACAGCAGCATCCAGCCGCTGGTGCCCGCCCTGCAGTCGTACTGGCTCCACGCCCACGTCATCACCTGCTTCGTCGGGTACGCGGCGTTCGCCGTCTCCGCCGGCGTGGCCCTCATGTACCTGCTGAAGGCCCGGCAGGAAGAGGCGAAGATCTCCGAAGGGGTCGTGGGCCTTCTGCCGGCGTGCAAGATGCTCGACGACCTGGTCTACCGGGCGATCATCTGGGGGTTCCCGTTCCTGACCGCCGGGATCATCACCGGCGCGGCGTGGGCGAATTACGCCTGGGGAACCTACTGGTCGTGGGACCCGAAGGAAACCTGGTCCCTGATCGTGTGGCTCGTCTACGCGGCGTTCCTCCACGCGCGGGTAACCCGGGGGTGGCACGGCAAGCGCGCCGCCATCCTCTCCATCGTGGGGTTCCTGGCGACGATCATGTGTTACCTCGGCGTCAACCTCGTTCTCTCCGGCCTGCACTCCTACGGCGGGGGCTGACGCCGGCCTTGGGGGGCCGATGAAGGGACGTTCGATCGCCTTTCTGGTCACGGCCGTCGGGGCCGTCTCGGTGCTTTTGTGCGGCATCTTCCGGAAGGAGATCGCGGAGGTGCTGATCAACGGCGCGCTGCTTTGACTGTCGTGCATCGGGGTCGGGTGACCCCTTGAGAATTCTTACGCGGCGGATCTTCCAGGGGTTGGGGACCGTCCTTCCCAACGCCTGGCTTCCCGGGTTCCTGTCGGCGTCGCTCTACCAGGGGCCCATGAAGAGCGTCTGCACCCCGTTGCTGAACTGCCACGCCTGCCCCACCGCCCTTCTCTCCTGTCCCATCGGCGCGCTGCAGCATTTCGCGGCGGCCGGGAACGTCTCGTGGTACGCGGTCGGGACCCTCTCGGTCGTCGGCGCGTCCGTGGGGCGAATGACGTGCGGGACCTTGTGCCCCTTCGGAGCCCTCCAGGACCTTCTCTACAAGTTCCGGGGGTGGAAGGCGTCCCTGCCGCATTGGACGCGGTATCTCCGCTATGCCGTCCTGGCCGGACTCGTGTTCGTCATTCCCTGGCTCACCCGCGAGAACTGGTTCTCGAAGCTGTGCCCCGTTGGGACGCTGATGGGCGGCCTGCCGTGGGTCACGATGAACGCCGGCATCCGCTCGATGGTCCGGTCGCTGTTCTGGGTCAAGATCGCGATCCTGCTCTTCTTCGTCACGACGTCGACGATGGTCAAGCGCCCCTTCTGCCGGGCGATCTGCCCCCTCGGGGCGATCTTCTCCCTGTTCAACAAGTCGAGCTTTCTGCAGCTCGCCTGGGATCCCGACACCTGCACGCGGTGCGGGAAGTGCCAGATGATCTGCCCGGTCGACATCCGTCCCGACCGGAACCCGACCGACCCGGACTGCCTGCGGTGCCTCGACTGCACCCTGTGCCCGAGCCTCAAGCTCACCACGGTATTTCACCGGCAGCCGTTCGGCGGGACGGCCGTGCCGGCGACCTCCGCCCGCGTCCTGTGATATCTTTGGGATCGTCCGAGACGGAGGGAAAGATGCGCGTCGGAGGGGGGAAATAAATGGCGGAACCGGCGCCCGCAGCCGGGGGTGCGCCGCGCCGCTGGTGGGACCTCACCCCGAAGGAACGGAACATCGTCGCCTTCACCCTTCTCTTTCTCATCACGTTGCCGATGCTCACGAAGATCTTCACGAGCGACTTCGGGACGCACATCGCGATCGGGCGGGAGATCGTGCAAACCCGGACCATCGCGGACAAGGAGTTTCTGAATTACCCGTCCCTCGGGCGGTACAATCCGAACGGCGAATGGGGTTTCCAGGCGATCCTGTACCTGGTGTTTTCCGTCGGGGGCGTCTACGGCGTCTCGCTCCTCGTTTGGGCGGTGGTGTTCGCGACCTTCCTCCTTCTTCACCGGGCGGCCGTCCTGCGGGGGGCGCACCCCCTCCTGGCGGTCCTCGCCATCTTCGCATTCTCGGGGTTCCTCCGGATCCGCATCCAGCCCCGTCCGGAGATCTTTACGTACTTCTTCATCGCGCTGACGATCTTCCTGTTCAGCGAATATTTCTTCGGGACGAGGAAGAGGCTCATTTACCTGTTTCCGCCCGCCGTGCTGGTCTGGGCGAATTCTCACCCGACGTATCTGATGGCGTTCCTTCTGTGTGGAGCGTTCGTCGCGGATCGATTGGCCCACGCGATCTGGCGAAAAGAGTTCCGTTGGGGGACCTTGAAGGCGTGGATCTTTCCACCCGTCCTTGTGGGCCTGGCCGGGTTGATCCTGTGTGGACTGAATCCCCACGGGTACAACGCGATCCTCGCTCCGCTCCACCTGCTTGCCAGGGGAACCGGAGGGGGTGGAGGCGGTAGTTCCATCCTGATGTCGATCTCCGAACTGACTCCGGTGAAGGGCACCGGTTTCTTTATCTACTATAAAGCGGCCGTGGCGTTTGCCGTCGTCTCCCTGCTCCTCGGGTTGGCCGGGCGGAAGGTATATCTGCTGGACCTGTTCCTGTTCGCCATCGCCTTCAAGGGGTCCTGGGATTCCGCGCGCGCCGTGTCGATGATGGGACTGTTCCTCTCGCAGGGGACATCCCTTCATCTCACCGGCTTCTTTTCCCGGCTGCCGGAGTGGTTCCCCGGCGGAACCGTGGGAAAGGCAAAGCTGCCCCCCAAAGAGAAGCAGCGAAGGAAGGAGAAGGCTCCACTTCGTGAAACGCCCGTGCCTGAACGGCGCCGCCGGCCCCTCGTCCCGTCCGTCCTCGCTTCCCTGGCCGTGTTCGCCATGATCGCCTTCGGCGGCACCACGCTCGTCTTCTCCTTCTCGCAACTGGAGTACGGGGTTGGGATGACCGAGCACAAATTTTCCTTCCCCGCGGCGGAGTTCTTGAGGAAGAACCCGGTCCCCGGCAAGATGTTCAATTTTTTCGACATCGGCGGATTCCTCGACTGGAAGCTATACCCCCAGGCCCTCACCTTTATCGACGGCCGCACCTACAACCAGGAAGTCTTCATGGAACACCAGGTCGTTACGGGGGCGATGCCGGGGTGGGAGAAGGTTTTGGAGAAATACGGCATCAACTATATCGTTTTGAAATCGATGGACTCCTCCGGAATGATTCTGCCGATCGTACCGGTCCTCGCCAACAACCCCAACTGGCCGCTGGTCTTCTCGGACGGCCTGTTCGTCGTCTTTGTCCGCAACGCGCCGGAACTGCGGGGATACATCAGGGCGCACGAGATCCCGAAGGGGGTCCTTCCGCAGCACATTATCCGGGAGGCGTACCACTACATGTTTCTCGGGGTCTCCCCCGTGACCTCCTACCAGACGATGAGCAACATGTTCCTGCTGCTGGGGCAGCGGGACAAGGCGATCTGGGCTCTCCGCCAGGCCCTGGAAACCGTGGACGATCCGTACCTGCGCGCCCGCCTCACGCAGCTCCAGGGAGGCGTGGGCACCCGGTGAACGGCGTTCTGCAGGACGCCTCGAAGTCGCAAACGAACGCGCCCCTGTTCTCCGTCATCATCCTGAACTGGAACGGGCGGCATCTGCTCGAGGAATGCCTGCCCTCCATCCACTCGCAGACCTTCCGGGATTTCGAAACGATCGTGGTAGATAACGGATCGACGGACGGTTCCGTCGACTGGGTAAAAGAGCGTTGGGTGGAATCGGTCTCCACCGTCGCGCTTCCCTCGAATCTCGGATTCGCCGGGGGGAACAACGCCGGGATCCGGCTCGCGCGGGGACGGTACGTGATCCTCCT
>JAENIX010000011.1 GCA_016844415.1 Actinomycetota bacterium
AGGGAGAAGCCGTCCTCCCGGGCGCGGCTTTCCCATTCGGTCGGAAACCTTCTTCGGAACAGTCGGACCATGGTTTCCATGATTTCCACGGGGGACATCGCTTTTTCAAACTGGTACGTATCCGGGAAGAGAAAACCTTCCGCAGTCGCTCCGGGGACACCCAGGCGTCCGAGCACCTCGGGGGATGACGCGGCTTCGATGAACTTGTCCGGATAGGCGAGTTCCTGGTCCCGCAGGATCTCGGCGACGTCGTAGATGTTCGACCCCTCGGGTATTGTCACCTGGTACCGCAGGACATCGCCGCGGTAAAGCTTCCACCAGATTTCCACGGCGGATGGCGGCTCCGGGAAAGCGTATTCGCCGTATTTCAGCTTCTTCCCCGTCCCCGTCCCCAGGATCAGCAGGCGGAAGACGTCGGGATGCAGCAATACGTTTTTCGCGGCCAGCAGCCGCGCAACCTCCGAGCCGGCGCTTCCCTTAGGTATATACACTTTGGTTTTACGCCATCCGGTCATTGAGGGTACGTCCATGAGGAGAAAGGCAAGGCCGACGACCGCCGCCTGGAGCAGCACGAGCAGAGTCTTGAACCTCTGGGAGAGCAACTGGGGGCCTATTCCCTTTTACGGGCGTCCAGAGCCGACTGCAGCAGGAGAGCGGCGGCGAGGCTGTCGCGGATCTCTTTGCGCTTCTCCCTGCGCACGCCGGCTTCGATTAGGTAACGTTCCGCCTGGGCGGTGGTCATTCGTTCGTCCCACGGGACGACCGGAAGGCCGAGGCTGCCGCGTACCTTCTCCCCGAACGCCCTTGCCCGGGCGGCCTGGGTCCCCTCGGTGCCGTCCAAATGCAGCGGGAGGCCGATCACCACGGTTTCCACGCCGTGTTCCCTCGCAAGGGAAGCGATCGCCTCGATGTCCCTGCGGTCTCCTTCCCGCCGGATGGCCGGAAGCTGCTGGGCGGTGATTCCGAGGGGGTCGGACATCGCGACGCCGATGCGTCTGCTGCCGAAGTCGAGGGCAAGCACCCGTCCGCGGATCGGCTCCATAGATGATCTCCTTAAGGGGAAGTGTACGTTCCCACGCCGCGAACCGTCAACCGGTCAACATCCGTCAACGGCCCGCAACGCCGACAAGATTGACGAACCGCCGGCCCTCCGGTAAGACTATACCGAGTGCGGAGGCGGTATGCCTGAAGCGATCACCGACGTGGCCGGAGTACTGCTTGGGCATGCGCACGATTCCGCGCGGGGTTCCGGGATAACCGTCCTGCGTTTTCCCGGCGGGGCCGCGGGGGCCGCCGATATCAGGGGGGAAGCCGCCGGGACCCGGCAGATGGATTCGCTGCTCCGTCCACATCCCGCCGGACGCATGCATGCACTTGTTTTCGCGGGAGGAAGCGCGTACGGCCTTGAAGCCGCCGCGGGGGTAATGCGGTACCTTGAAGAGGCGGGAGCCGGGTTTCCCACTCCCGCGGGCCCGGTGCCCATCGTTCCGACCGCGGTGATCTACGACCTCGGGTTCGGCGACCCCTCGTTCCGCCCCACACCCGAGATGGGATATGCAGCGGCTTCCGCGGCGTCCGACGCACGGCCCGAGCGCGGCTCGGTGGGCGCCGGCGCCGGCGCCACCGTCGGCAAGATACTGGGCATGGGTCGCGCGATGAAGGGGGGTTTCGGGACGGCCTGCGAGGAGGAAGGGGGCGCGCGGGTGGGCGCCTGCGCGGTCGTGAACGCATTCGGGGACGTGGTGGATCCGGAGACGGGCGAATGGATCGCGGGCGCAAGGAGTGAAGACGGGCGGGGAGCCGCCTGGACTGAAGGGTTGTTCCGCGCGGGATTTCGAAGGGAGCCTTTCGCCCCCGGAAACACGACGCTTGCGGCGGTGGCCACGGCCGACCTGCTTTCACGTGACGAGCTTTTTACCGTCGCCAGGATGGCGCATGGCGCGTTGTCGCGCGCAATCAGGCCGGTCCACACCCCGATGGACGGGGACCTGGTCATAGCGCTTTCCACGGGCCTGACCGGGAAGAAGGGAAACGTGATGCAGATCGCCGTGCTGGGGTCACGCGCCCTCGAGAAGGCGATACTGGACGGGGTTCGGCGCGCCGCCGGCACCCCGGACGTGCCTTCGGCCAAGGAGTTATCGGCGAGAGGAGGGAAGAACCGTGATTGAGCGTATCGAGGAAATCCTGCAGGGTATGATGCACTCGGATCCGTCGCCTGCAGTCCGGGAGGCCGCTTCTTCATCCCTCGGCAGGCTGCAGGCGAAGCGCTCGGTTGGATCCAGCCTGCAGACCCTGCGGACCGGTTCGGTTGCCGACCGGATCCGGATCGTTCACTCCGCGGAGGAGATCGGCGGGCGGGAGGGGGTAACCCTCCTTGTTACGGCTCTATCCGACCAGGAGGCCCAGGTCAGGGGGGCCGCCGCCCGCGCGCTTTCGTTATTTCCCTCCGTGCCGGTCCTGAAGGTTCTGGCCGAGCGTCTTCCCAAGGAGCAGGGTGTGGTGCTGGGGAACATACTGGAGACTCTGGGAATGTCGCGCCGCAAGGAGCTTGCCCCTGTCATAGGCAGATACGTCGGGCACAACGACGAATTCGTCTCCGGCAAGGCGGTCAAGGCGTTCGCCCTCGTGGCGGGAAAGGAAGACTGGGAAAAGATCCTTGCCCAGGCCGGCTCGGGCAGCGCCAACGTGCGTGAGGCGGTCGCCGCCGCCCTGTCCGAGTGGAGCGAAGGAGACGCCTAGGCGAGCTCCAGCGTCGCGGACAGGGCTCCCGCCGCGACGGAGGAATAAAGGTTCGGGTTCACCGTCGCCAATATGGACCGCCGATGTCCGTCGTCCGTCCCCTCCGGCTCGCTCAAGTCCACGTGTTCGGGAGAGGGAAGCGGGTTGCCGTTCCGGTCCACGATCACAACGACCTTCGGCGATTCCTCGTCTGCGCCACCCTGCCCGACGACCAGCGCGATCTCCATTGTGTTCAACCGGACCATCGTCCCTACGGGATAGGCCCCCAGGGTCTTCGAGATAACCGAAACGACATACGGATCGAGGGACTTGCCTGCCAGCTTCGACATGATCTCCAGCGCCTGTTGAGGATACCGCGCCTTCTGGTAGGAACGCATCGTCGTCAGAGCGTCGTAGCAGTCCGCCACCGGGATGATGTTCGAGTGTTCGTGCGACTGGTACCCCTTGCTCTGGGGCGGGTACCCGGATTGGTCGAACCTCAAGTGGTGTTCCAGCACGATGTAGGCGGAATCGGGGCGGATGTGCGACATCTTCCCCAGCAGGACGAACCCTTCCTGCGGGTGCTTCTTTATTTCCTCGAACTCTTCCACGGTGAGCGTGCTGGGTTTACGGATGAGGTCGAGAGCGAGCTGGGTTTTCCCGATGTCGTGCAGCAGGCCGGCGACGCCCACGTTGATCTTGTCCGGCGCCGAAAGGCGCATGGCGTCGGCGACGGCGAGCGCCATCACGGCGACGTTGACCGAGTGTGTGTAAGTGTACTCGTCGAAGTTCTTTATGAGCGTCAGCGCCATCATGGCGTCCCGGTTCCTCGTGAGCATGCTGCTGATGTCCCGCGTCACGCGCTCTGACTCGGCTCCGGAAGGGATACGTCCCATGCGGACGTCCATCATGGCCGAGGTCACCACCGAGACGGCGTTGGTGTAGATCTCGTTGGCGATGGCCTTGTCGTCCTGGTCGTTTTCCTCGATCGGCTTGACCCGGATATGCGCGATTCCCGCCTGCACCAGGAGTTTCTGGATCTCTCTCGGGGAGAGCCCCTGTTCCTTTGTTTCGTGGAGGAACCGGATGAAGATCTCCAGGTCTTCCAGCGTGAGGTGTTTTCCGAATATGACCGCGGGCGCCCCGATCCTGGTGAGCCGCCCGACGAAGAACTCGAGGGGAGAGGTCAGGTTGAAGATTGGGTATCCCTCGAACACTAGCGTGCCGTCGGAGATCGCCAGCGCGAGCTCGTCGCGGTCGGCGAAGAAGACGCGCAGATCCTTGAATACCTTCTCCACGGGGCTTTTCACCTGAGGGTGAGAGGGAGGGTAGAGCCCACGGTTTTTCAGCGAGGCCCCAAGCGATCGTATCATTTCGGTGATCAGCAGTTCCTGTGCGCGCCGTTCCATGGCCATTCTTCCTCACTTGATCCCGAGCAGGCGTTCCGCCTCGGCCCGCAGGTACACATCGCCCCGCTGGCGGACGTTCTCGAGGGCTTCCCTCGCCCGTTCGCCTGTTATCTTTGAGATGCTTCTCAGCGCGTGTTTCTTCATGGCCCGGAAGTTTTTCGTCTGCCAGACGGCCGCTGTGCGGAGTATATCTTCCAGCGCCGAGAGCGCCTCGTCGGTGCCTATGACCCGCAGCGAGTCGATCGCTTCGTGGGCCAGCCGGTAATGCGGGAACAGAAACTGCCTGTGAACTACGCGCCGGTAAAGGGCAAGGACCGCTTCCGGCTCCTTCTTCGCAGCCATCGCCCCCGTCGCGGTGAGGGCGATAGTCTCCTCGGGGAAAAAACATAGATCCCCCAGGGCGATGACCGAGGAGGGGTGTGGAAGCCTGGCCAGCGCCTTTATCGCCTCCTTTTTTACGCGGAGGTCCGGGTGGGTCAGGACGGTGGCGACATGAGGGGCGAGGTCGGGAAACCCCATGTTTCCCAGGATCTTGACCATGTTGCGGACCACGAACCACCGGGAGTCGCTCAGGTTTTCGATAATGGCGGGAACGGCGGTCCTGCCGATCCGCGTTATGATATCCACGATCGATTTCCGGACGAGGATGTCATCTTCCTCCCCCAGGCCCTTAAGGAGCGGCTTGACGGAGCGGTCCCCGAATGCCACCAGGATGGTTTCCACCTCCTTGTTTCCCCTGCCGCCCCTGTCCCGGAGCAGGTGGATGTAATGTGACACCAGTTCGTCGAAGGCCATCTCCTTGATGCCGAGGCGCGCGAGGTTGGCGATCTCCTCCTTCTGCATGGGAGGGAATTCGATGTGCTTCGCGAATATCTTAAGGGCCCGGGAGGCGTATTCGATCTTCCGGTCCATCCGTTCGTAATAGAGCGCTTTTGCCACTGCGATGAGGTAATCGCGGTACTCGCCCGGGTCGCTCTCCTTCTCGATCAGGGTCAGGAGATCTTCGATGGTCAGCTCCTCGGGATGCACGTTCTGGAGTAGGGAAGACTCGTCATCGGCCGTTTGTACGTTCCCCCCCTCGGGAGGTATACTCTCCTTTTCCTTCTTGAGCATTTCGGTCAGGCCCTCGTAGTCCACGCGGTTCACCCAGATCCGCGATATCTTCTCGTGGAGCAGTAGCCGCTCCAGTCCGCCCCGGTCCTGGATCTCCCGTATGTCGATACAGAGGACCTTCAAGAACGTTACGATCTCGCCGGGCTTCAGCCCGGGAAGGAATATGACCTTGCTCGCTCTCCTTATGTACAGTTCGCGGTTCATGTCCACTACCGACTTGTTCAGCACCGGAAGCGGATTTTCATTGAACGTCAGGGCGCTTTTCGTCACCTCGATCTCCAGTCCCATCTCCGGGAGGGGGATCTCCTCGAACAGGGAGATTATCCTGGAAACCAGCTGGATCAGGGTGGGATGGCCTTCGGGGTAGAAGCTTACCGCCTTCATCCCCCTGGAGAGTTCCGTTATGGCGCGGGTTATTCTCGGTACGAATTCGCCGTCAAGTTCGGCCATGGCCCTGGCGAGTCTCCAAGCTGGTCGGAAAAACCGTTTTATTCATTCCAAGATCCAATATATCGATGTAAAATTGATAACCTACTTATGTCCATCTTTCAAGTGAATCGTTTTCGCTGGAAACTGGCATGGCGGGCGGTTGCTTCCGGGTTTGGAACGGGGTACCTGCCGTTCATGCCGGGGACGTTCGGTTCCCTTCTCGCCCTTCCGCTCTGGTACCTTGGAGGAGGCTTTGGCATTGCGCACTTCGCGATGCTTGCCGCGGTGCTCATGTTGTCGGTCCCGGCCGCGCGTGTGGAGATGGCGGAAACCGGGGAAAAAGACCCGTCTTCCGTAGTGATCGACGAAGTGGCGGGAATGCTGCTGGCGGCGACCGGGATCCAGTGGGGCTGGAAGCCGGTCCTGTTGCTGTTCCTGCTTTTCAGGTTCTTCGACATCGTCAAGATCGGGCCCGCCGCCTGGGCGGATGAGCGGAAAGGCGCGGCATACGTCGTCGCCGACGACCTTGTGGCGGGCGTGTACGCCCATCTCACTTACCGGGGGATCACGTGGCTGACCGGCTGATCCGGAACCGGTCACGCCGGCTGGCGGAAGCGCTCCTGCTGTCGGGATGCACGCTGGCCGCGGCCGAATCGTGCACAGGCGGGGCGTTCTGCGCGGCGGTCACCGATATCCCCGGGAGTTCGGCGTATTTCCTGGGTGGCGTCGTCGCGTACCGGAACGATTCGAAGACGAGGGACCTGGGTGTGGCTGCTTCGCTGATACGATCGGACGGCGCCGTCAGCGAGACGGTTGCGCTGGCCATGGCGAACGGCGTCAGGCGCCGTTTCAAGGCAGGGATCGGAATAGGGATAACGGGAATCGCCGGGCCGGGTGGCGGGACGCCCGGGAAGCCGGTCGGGACCGTCTGTCTCGGGATCTCGGGGGGGAAGGTCCGACGGTCGCACCGCCGCAGACTTCCGGGAGACCGCGAAGCGGTCCGGCGGATGACCGTCGCATGGGCGCTCGACGAGCTTATTGATATACTTGCGAAAATGGGGAAGAGGGGTGGATGAGGGCTTTCATCGGTATCGGGCTTCCTCCGGAATGCCGCAAGGCGATAGCGGAGGCGGTTTTCCCCATGCTCGCGAAGCGGCCGCCGGTTTCCTGGACGCCCGAGCGGAACCTTCATATAACGTTGAAGTTTCTGGGGGAGATACATCCCGGACGCGTCGGGGAAATCGTTTCCCTCCTCGGCAGGACGGGAGCGTGCATCAGTCCTTTCGAATTTACCGTCGGAGAGGCGGGTGGTTTTCCGACCCTTCGCGCCCCGCGGGTTTTGTGGGTCGGCATCCGGGAACCGCTTGAATTGGTCGGTAAGTTGCAAGAGAATATGGAAAATGTTCTATCCGGCGCAGGTTTCCCGGGCGAGGAAAGGCCGTTCCATCCGCATATAACGGTCGGCCGCGTTCGGGACCGGCTACCCCCGGGATGGGGAGAGGAATACGCGAAGGCATTGTCCGGGAAAAAATTCGGCGTTGTCAGGGTAAGATCGTTCATGCTTTACGAAAGCCGGCTCGCTCCCGGGGGTGCGGTGCACCACATCCTCGGCGACGTGCCGCTATCGAGGGAACCTGCGAACACGGAGAGAGAGGAGAGTATGAAATGAGCCAGGATGCAAACCGTCGGAAGGCGCTCGACATGGCGCTTGCGGCGATCGAGAAGAATTACGGTAAAGGCGCGATCATGCGCCTTGGCGCCGACATGCCTGCGAAGGATATACCGGTGATCTCTACCGGGGCGCTGTCCCTCGACGTCGCGCTGGGGATCGGCGGCATCCCCCGCGGGCGCGTTACCGAGATATTCGGGCCGGAGTCCTCCGGGAAGACCACGCTCGCACTGCACATAGTCGCGGAGGCGCAGCGGTACGGCGGGATCGCCGGTTTCATCGACGCGGAGCACGCCCTGGACCTAGGGTACGCGAGGAAACTCGGGCTTTCCACGGAGGACCTCCTGATCTCCCAGCCGGACACGGGCGAGCAGGCGCTCGAGATCGCGGAGATGCTGGTGCGCAGCGGGGCGCTCGACGTGCTCGTTGTGGACTCGGTGGCCGCGCTGGTCCCCAAGGCGGAGATCGAGGGGGAGATGGGAGACGCGCACATGGGCCTTCAGGCCCGCCTCATGTCCCAGGCCCTCCGGAAGCTCACTGCCACGATAAGCAAGTCCCAGACGGCGGTGATCTTCATCAATCAGATACGCATGAAGATCGGGGTCATGTTCGGGAACCCGGAGACCACCACCGGCGGCAACGCACTGAAGTTCTACGCTTCGGTGAGGATGGACATCCGCCGCATATCGCAGATCAAGAAGGACGACGAAGCCATCGGGAGCCGCACGCGGGTAAAGGTGGTCAAGAACAAGCTGGCGCCCCCGTTCCGGGAGGCGGAGTTCGACATCCTGTACGGGGAGGGGATCTCACGGGAAGGGGATCTCCTTGACGTGGGAACGGAACTGGAGATGGTGGAGAAGAGCGGCGCCTGGTACTCGCTCGACGGCGAGCGGATCGGGCAGGGGAGGGAGAATGCCAGGGGCTTCCTCAAGGAACACGGGGAGATCGCCCTCGCCCTCCGGAAGAAGATCCTCGCGCATTACGGCATCGGGGAGGCCGCGCGCGCCGCGCAGGAAGGAGCGAAATAATTGGAGCTGAACGAGATCCTCAAATCGGCGATCCACCACGGGGCATCCGACGTCCACCTGAAGGCCGGGCTCCTCCCCATCTTCAGGATCAACGGCAGGCTGGTGCCCCTTAAAACGGACGAAGCCCTTCGGCCCGAGGATCTGGCCGCCATGAGTTTGCTCGTCCTGAGCGGGGAGCAGAAGAGGCGCTTCGACGAGAGCCACGAGCTGGATTGCGCCTACAGCGTGTCGGGACTTGGGCGGTTCCGCGTCAACCTCTTCATCCAGCGCGGAACGATCGGCATGGTGTTTCGCGTCGTCCCGATCGGTGTGCAGTCCTTCGCGGAGCTGCACCTGCCGAAAGTGCTGGAAAAGATCGCACTCGAGAACCGGGGGCTGATCCTGTGCACCGGTACCACTGGTTGCGGGAAGTCGACGACCCTGGCGTCCATCATCGAACACATAAATTCACACCGGAGCTGCCACGTCGTCACGATCGAGGACCCGATCGAGTTCCTCCTGCGCGACCGGAAGAGCATCATCAACCAGCGGGAGCTGGGCGTCGATACGATCTCCTTCGCGGGGGCGCTCCGCAGCGCCCTGCGCCAGGACCCGGACGTGATCCTTGTGGGCGAGATGCGCGACCTGGAGACGATGGAGACGGCGCTCACGGCCGCCGAGACTGGCCACCTCGTCCTTTCCACGATGCACACGCTGGACGCCGCGGAGACGATCAACCGCACGGTCGGGGCCTTTCCGCTCTACCAGCAGAAGCAGGTGAGGATACAGCTCGCGGCGATTCTCCGGGCGGTCATCTCGCAGCGCCTGGTGCCCCGGGCCGACGGAAAGGGCCGTGTACCGGCCATCGAGGTGATGATCAACACCGCCCGGGTCAGGGAGTACATCGAGGACAAGGACAAGACGAGGAAGATACGGGAGGCGATCCTTCAGGGGTTCACGAGCTACGGTATGCAGACCTTCGACCAGTCGCTTATGGCGCTGTACAAGGATGGGCTGATCACGCTGGACGAGGCGCTGCGGCAGGCATCCAATCCCGACGATTTCGCGCTCCGCGTCCGCGGCGTGTCCTCCACCTCTGACCTGAGCTGGGAGGATTTTGACAGAAACAAACCGAAGCCGGAGAAACCGTAGCGACGCGGGGGGGTCCCCGCCGGCCGGCGCGGCGATGGACGCCGCGCTGCGGATGCTGGCGCGGAGGGCCTTGAGCGAAGCCGAGATACGGGAACGGCTGGCGAAGAAAGGGTTTCCCGACGGCCAGGCGCAGGCGGTGATCGGCCGGTTGCGGGAGCTGGGGCTGGCCGACGACCCGGGGCTGTGCGCGCGGCTGGCACGCTACTGCCGCGAGACTCGCGGCTACGGGCCCGCAAAGGCGGCATGGTTCCTCCGCGCGCGCGGTTTCCCGCGGGAATTAGTCGAGGAAGCGGTGCGGGGCAGCCGTTCACCGGAGGAGGAAGAGGCCTCCGCTTCCGCTGTCCTGCGGAAAAAGTTCCGCGGGGTGCTTCCGCCGGGTCGCGAAGGAGCAGCCAGGGCGTACCGTTTTCTGGCGGGGCGGGGGTTTTCGCCGGGAGCCAGCCGGAGGGCCATCGGCGGATTGACGAAAGCAATCCGGGAAGGAGAGGACTGATAACCTTGACGATGACAGGAGCCGATCTTCGCGCAGCATTCCTTTCCTATTTCGAAAGACAGGGCCACAGGGTGCTTCCCGGGTCCTCGCTGGTTCCGGGGAACGACCCCACGCTGCTGTTCACGAATTCGGGCATGGTGCAGTTCAAGGAGAACTTCCTTGGGCTGGGACCTTCCGACCTGAAGCGGGCGACAACCTCCCAGCGCTGCCTGAGGGTCAGCGGAAAGCACAACGACCTCGAGAACGTCGGCTACACGGCGCGCCACCACACCCTCTTCGAGATGCTGGGGAACTTTTCCTTCGGGGACTACTTCAAGACGGATGCGATCTTCTTCGGATGGGATTTCCTGACCCGCGAGGTCGGGCTCGACGGAAAGCGGATGACCGTGTCTGTCTTCCGGGAGGACGACGAGGCGTACGACATATGGCACAAGAAGATGGGGATCCCCGTTTCGCGGATCGTGCGTTTCGACGAGAAGGACAATTTCTGGGCGATGGGACCGACGGGTCCCTGCGGGCCGTGCTCGGAGATAATCTACGACCAGGGAGAGGGGATAGGATGCGGGCGGCCAGGCTGCGCGGTCGGCTGCGACTGCGATCGGTTCCTCGAGATCTGGAACCTGGTCTTCATGCAGTTCAACCAGGACGAGAGCGGAAAGAAGACACCTCTGCCCAGGCCCAGCATCGACACCGGAATGGGCCTGGAGCGGCTGGCCGCCGTGTCCCAGGGGGTTAACAGCAACTAC
>JAENIX010000156.1 GCA_016844415.1 Actinomycetota bacterium
GGCGGGGGATTATTATAAGAAGTTGACCGGAACACCGGGAGGAATCTCCCGTACGTGAAGATGGAGGATGAATGGCCAAGTCGTTAGTCGTCGTCGAGTCTCCAGCAAAGGCCAAGACGATACAGAAGATATTGGGCAAGGGATACAAGGTTCTCTTTTCCATGGGGCACGTTATGGACCTGCCCAAGAGCCGCCTCGGGGTGGATATCGAGAACGGTTTCACACCCAAGTACATCGTGATCAAGGATCGCAAGAAGGTGTTGGGGGACATTCTTGAGGCGTCCCGATCCGTGAAAACGGTATACCTCGCTCCCGACCCGGACCGGGAGGGAGAAGCGATCGCCTGGCACATCGCCGACGCAATCCGGGCCGACGCAGGTAAAAAAAGGAAAGGGAAGGAAGCGTCGAAGGGGGCGGCCGAGGTCCGCCGCGTACTCTTCCACGAGATCACGAAGAAGGGGATCACGCAGGGGATGTCGGATCCGCGCTCCCTCGACCGGAACCGGTACGACTCCCAGCAGGCCCGGCGGATCCTCGATCGGCTCGTGGGATACACGCTGAGCCCGCTCCTTTGGTCCAAGGTGCGGCGCGGCCTTTCGGCGGGACGGGTGCAGTCGGTGGCCGTGAAAATCGTTTGCCGCAGGGAACAGGAGATCGGCTCCTTCCTCCCCGAGGAGTACTGGTCGCTTACGGCCTGCCTTGCGGGGAGCGCGCCGCCGCCGTTCCTTGCGAAGCTGGTGGAAGCAGGCGGAACGAAGGTGCGGCCCCGGACCGGGCAGGAAACGCTGGATCTGCGGAAGGGGGTGGAGAACGGCCCCTTCGTCGTCCGGGAGATCCGGAAAAAATTGCGCCGCCGCATGGCCCCCGCTCCGTTCACCACTTCAAAGATCCAGCAGGAGGCGGCCCGGGTCCTCCGGATGCCCCCCTACAAGACGATGATGGTCGCCCAGTCGCTCTACGAAGGGGTCGACATTCCCGGGGAGGGGCTCATCGGGCTCATCACGTACATGCGGACCGACTCCGTGAGGGTGGCGGAAGAGGCGCTGCTCGCGGTCAGGGACTACATCAAGGCGGCGCACGGGGAGGCCTACCTGCCCTCGGCCCCGAACGTCTACCGGAACCGGAAGACCGCCCAGGATGCCCACGAGGCGATCCGCCCGACCTCGATCGAACACTCCCCGGAGAAGCTCAAATCGATCCTTTCCCGCGACCAGCTCCGGCTCTACAGGTTGATCTGGAGCCGCTTCGTGGCGTCCCAGATGGCTCCCGCGGAGTTCGAGCAGACGGCGATCGACATCCTCTGCGATCCCGAGGGGGGAGTCGCGGGCGGCTTCCTGTTCCGCGCTACGGGATCGGTGCCGAAGTTCCTCGGATTCCTGGAGGTGTACCAGGATGGAAGCAACGGCAGCGGACGGCAGGCCGGGCCGGCCACGGGGGAGGGAGAGGCCACGGGCGGCAACGGCGGGGAGAACGGAGAGGCGGATGGAGAGAAAGCGGAAGGAAACCTGTTGCCAGTCCTCTCGGAGGGAGACCGGCTGGACCTGAAAGAACTCGTCGGCGCCCAGCATTTCACGCAGCCGCCTCCGCGGTTCTCGGAAAGTTCGTTGATCAAGGAACTGGAGGAACAGGGGATCGGGCGCCCTTCCACATATGCCGCGATCGTGAAGACGATCAAGGACCGAGGGTACGTCCGGCTGGAGGAGGGGAGGTTCCACCCCACGGAGCTGGGTGGGATCGTCACGGGGCTTCTGGAGGAAAGCTTCCCCAAGGTCATGGATGTCGCGTTCACCGCACGGATGGAGGAAGAGCTGGATCAGATCGAGGAAGGAGAGAGGGATTACGGGCGGACGCTTTCCGAATTCTACCTGCCGTTTTCCGAGGAGCTGGAGCGGGCAAAGCTCTCGATGCCGAGCGTGAAGGACGAGCTGATCGCGACAGGAATCCCCTGCAAGGCATGCGGCGGCGAAATGGTCATACGCTTCGGGCGGGCGGGAAAGTTCCTCGCATGTCGTAACTATCCGGAGTGCCGCAACACCTCGAATTTCCGGGAGACGGCGGAGGGTAAGATCGAGCTCATGCCCGACGAGGAGGCGGGGGTTGCGTGCGACAAATGCGGAAAGCCGATGGTGGTCCGCAGATGGAAAGGCGCGCGGTACATCGCCTGCTCCGGCTATCCCGATTGCCGGAACAGCCTTCCGTTCCCCATAGGGGTCAAATGCCCGGAGTGCCTGCAGGGGGAGATCGTCGAGCGTACATCGCGCATGGGGAAGATGTTCTACAGCTGCTCCCGCTTCCCCGAGTGCCGCTTCGCTTCATGGAATCGCCTGGTGAACGGGCAATGCCCCGTGTGCGGCTTCAATGCGATGGCGGAGAAGGTGCGCAAGGGGGGCGCGACCGAGATCGTCTGCGCGCGAAAGGGGTGCGGGGAGAAACGGGCGAAAAAATCCGAGAGCGGCGGAGTGACCGGTTGAAGAATCGCCTCCTGGTGGTCGACGACGAGCAGAGCCTTCGGCAGTTCCTCACCCTGTTCCTCAAGAAGGAAGGGTACGAAGTCGACGTCGCGGACTCCCGCAGGGCGGCGGAGAAGTCGATCGGCGAGAACGTTTACGACCTCGTGATCACCGACATGCGGATGGCCGCCGAGGACGACGGGTTCAAGATTCTCCGCGCGGCGATCCAGAAGTCGCCGTCCACACAGGTCATCGTGCTCACCGCATACGGGACTATCGAGGGGGCCGTCGAGGCGATAAAGCTCGGGGCGTACAACTACATAGTCAAGCCTTTCAGCAACCAGGACCTGCGAAGCCTCATCCAGGGGGCGCTGACCATCAAGGAGACCACCGCCGAGCGGGGGAGGGCGCTCCGCCAGGAGATCCAGGGGAAATCCTCCTACGAGGGGATTGTCGGGCGGAGCGAGGCGATGCTGAAGGTCTACGAGCTGGTGGACCGGGTCGCCCCCACGAACGCGAACGTGATGGTCATCGGGGAGAGCGGCACGGGCAAGGAGTTGATCGCCGCCGCACTGCATGCGAGGAGCGAACGGAAGGATGCACCATTCATCGCGATCAATTGCGCGGCGATCCCCGAGACGCTGATGGAGAGCGAGCTGTTCGGACACATGCGGGGGGCGTTCACCGGCGCCGTGCAGACGAAGCGGGGGCTCTTCGAGGCCGCCCACCGGGGGACCCTGTTCCTGGACGAGGTGGGCGAGATCCCTTCGAGCATGCAGAGCAAGCTGCTGCGGGCGATCCAGGAAAGGTGCTTCCGGCGCATAGGCGGCAACGAGGATATCTCGATCGACGTAAGGATCGTCTGCGCTTCAAAGCGGAACCTGGAAGACGAGATGAAGGCGGGCCGGTTCCGCGACGACCTCTACTTCAGGCTGAACGTCATCCAGATCGTCGTGCCGCCGCTGCGGGAGCGCAGGGAGGACGTGCCGGTGCTGACGCAGCATTTCCTGGACAAGTTCGCAAAGCAGATGGGAAAGCAGGTTTCCAGGATCGACGGGGAAGCGATGCGTGCGTTGCTGGCATACGAATATCCCGGAAACGTGCGGGAGCTGGAAAATATCATGGAAAGAGCGACGATCATAGAGACAAAAGACGTCATTTCCATTGCCTCCCTTCCTCCAAATGTGACAAAAATTGACAGTCAGGAGAGTGGGATCATCCCGTTCCTGCCGGAGTATTACGACGTCGAGGGGAGTTCCCTGGATAACCTGGTCGACAGACTGGAAAAAGAGTTGTTGTTGAAAGCACTTGAACGCGCGGGAGG
>JAENIX010000157.1 GCA_016844415.1 Actinomycetota bacterium
GCCGGGGTGGATGGGGAGGGGCGGAACGCCCGGCGGAACAACCCCGAACGCGAGGAGGAAGGGAAAGCATGGCAAACGGACAAGGTTCGGTCATCACGATGAAGCAGTTGCTGGAAGCGGGAGTCCACTTCGGCCACCAGACGAAGCGGTGGAACCCGAAGATGAAGAAGTACATCTTCACCGCCCGGAACGGGATCTACATCATCGACCTGCAGCAGACGGTCAAGATGTTCCGCCAGGCGTACGACGTGGTGCGGGACATGGCGGCCGACGGGAAATCGGTCCTCTTCGTGGGCACCAAGAAGCAGGCGCAGGAGGCCGTGGAAGAGGAGGCAAGACGCGCAGGAGCTCCCTTCGTGAACCAGCGGTGGCTGGGCGGCATGCTCACCAATTTCCAGACGATCCGCAAGAGCCTCGACAGGCTCCAGCGCCTCAAGGAAATGGGCACCGACGGCACCGCCGAGAAGCTCCCCAAGAAGGAAGTCCTCAAGCTGGACAAGGAACGCATCAAGATGGAGAAGGTCCTGGGCGGGATCCAGGAGCTGCGACGGGTCCCCGATGCGCTGTTCATAGTCGATCCCTCCCGCGAGCAGATCGCAGTCCTTGAGGCGCGACGCCTGGGTGTTCCCATCATCGCCATCGTCGACACGAACTGCGACCCCGATCTCATCGATTTCGTCATTCCCGGGAACGACGACGCCATACGGGCGATCAAGCTTTTCCTCTCGAAGGTCGCCGACGCGATCATCGAAGGGAAGGCGGCGTACGCCGAGAAGACGGCCTCCGAAGGAGACAAGGACGTTGTGGCCCAGGAGGTCACCATGTCGCTGATCTCCACAGCAGAGGACGAGCCGGCGGAAAAGCCTGCCGGAGTTACCGCCCCGGCCGTGGAGTAACCCCTTCGGGCCGGGACGGCGCACGGGACATTCGACCAGGAGAGGACGGGATGCAGATCACTTCGGAGATGGTACGCGAACTGCGCGAGAAGACGGGCGCGGGGATGATGGATTGCAAGAAGGCGCTTGCGGAAGCTGGCGGCGTGATGGAAGAGGCGATCGACAACCTTCGCAAGAAGGGGCTTGCGGCTGCGGCGAAGAAGGCCTCCCGCATCGCGTCGGAAGGGGCCGTGGCCGCATGCGTGGACTCAGGCGCGGGCGCCCTGGTGGAAGTCAACTGCGAGACCGACTTCGTCGCGAAGACGGACGATTTCCAGGGATTCGTGCGAGAAGTCGCAACGCTGGTTCAAGGGAAGGGCCCGCGGGACGTGGAAGCAGCGCTTGCCCTCCCTGCGGGCGACGGCTCGCTATCCGACAAGCTCACCGGGCGCGTGGCCAAGATCGGGGAGAAGATTTCGTTCCGCCGGTTCGTCAGGTTCGTTCTGCCTGCGGGCGGCAAGGGCGTGATCGTCCCCTACATCCACGCCGGCGGGAAGATAGGCGTTCTCGTGGAGCTGCACGGCGCCGGGGCGGACAATACGGATTTCGCCGCGCTGGGGAAGGACCTGGCGATGCAGGTCGCCGCCGCCAATCCTTCCTATGTCTCGCGTGAGAACGTTCCGGCCGACGTGATAGCGCGGGAGAAGGCCATTTACCGGGAGCAGGCGCTGGCGGCGGGCAAGCCGGAGAAGATCCTTGACAAGATCGCCGAAGGGAAGCTGGAGAAGTTCTACGGCGACTTCTGCCTGGTCGAGCAGGCGTTCATCAAGGACCCGGACCGGAGGGTGAAGGAACTGCTGAAGGCGATGTCCGCGAAGACCGGCACGGAAGTGCGTGTGGCCGGCTTCGCACGCTATCAGGTGGGCGAGGGGATGGAGAAGCGGTCCGACGACCTCGCCGCCGAGGTGGCCAGGCAGCTCGGGCAGGCTTAGAAGAGGTCCGTTTCCGCGCGGACCGCTTCCAGGCATTGCGACAGGGGTGGTCCCGGAGGGGTTGTGGGAAAACCGGTCTACCGCAGGATCCTGCTGAAGCTGTCGGGGGAGGCCCTGATGGGGAAGCAGGAGTTCGGGATCGACCCGGGCGTGCTCTCCGAGCTGGCCGCGGAAGTCGGGGATCTGACGAAGCTGGGCGTACAGGTGGCCCTTGTAGTCGGAGGCGGGAACATCTTCCGCGGCATCCGGACCAGCAAGGAGTACGGCATCGACCGTGCGTCGGCGGACTACATGGGGATGCTGGCCACGGTCATCAACTCCCTCGCCCTCCAGGAACGGCTCGAGCGCGACGGAATCACGACGCGGGTCCTCTCCGCCATAGAGATGCGGGCCATCGCCGAGCCGTACATCCGGCGGCGGGCACTTCGCCACCTCGAGAAGGGCCGGGTCGTGATCTTCGCCGCGGGAACCGGCAACCCCTACTTCACGACGGACACCGCGGCGGCTCTGCGGGCGATGGAGATCAACGCCGACGCGATCCTGAAGGCGACAAAGGTCGACGGCGTGTACGACCGGGATCCGATGATCCACAAGAAGGCGAAAAAGTTCCGGGAGTTGAGCTACATCGAAGTATTGCAGAAAAACCTCAAGGTGATGGACGCCACGGCGATCTCCCTGTGCATGGATAACGGACTTCCGATCGTCGTCTTCAACCTGACGAAGCGGGGGAACGTGGTCCGCGTGGTGCTGGGGGAAAAGATCGGGACCGTCGTCCACGGAGGGCGCTGAATGGATGACCTGCTGAAAGACGCTTCCGTGAAGATGACGCGGAGCATCGAAGCGTTCAAGAAGGAGCTGGGGAAAGTCCGCACGGGGCGCGCCTCCTTCTCCCTGGTAGACGGCATCAAGGTGGATTACTACGGGACCCCGACGCCGCTTCAGCAGGTGGGAACGCTCTCGGTCCCCGAGAGCCGGCTGATAACCGTGACCCCATGGGACGCCAAGATGATCGGCCCGATCGAGAAGGCGATCCAGGCCAGCGGGCTCGGTCTGAATCCCGCCAGCGACGGCAAGGTCGTCCGCATTCCCATACCCCCGCTTACGGAGGAGCGGCGCAAGGAGCTTGTTAAGCTGGTCAAGAAGATGGCCGAGGAGGCCCGGGTGGCGGTCCGCAACGTCCGCCGGGAAGCGATCGAGCGCGTCAAGGAAAAGGAGAAGAAGAAGGAGATATCCGAGGACGCGATGAAGCGCGGGCAGGAACGGGCCCAGAAGGAGACCGACGCCTTCATAAAGAAGATCGACGATATACTGAAGGTCAAAGAACAGGAAATCATGGAAGTCTAGACCGCAGAAGAAAGAGGAGGAAAACACCATGGCCGTACACATCACGGACGAATGCACAGCGTGTGGAGCCTGCCTGGATACCTGCCCCACCGGGTCGATCGAGGAAGGCGAGAAGTACAAGGTGAACGATACCTGCACCGACTGTCTCGCCTGCGTCGATACCTGCCCGACCGGAGCGATCGTACAGCAGAGCTGACGCGCTTCCGGGGAAAAGAGACCCAAGACAAAATGCTGACCCGCATTTCCCACCAGGCTTCTACTACGGCGGCGGATACGGGCATGTCTACTGCGTTGCACTCGGTCGGGCTCCTCGACGTAGTGTCAACTACGCCTCCGGGGCCCTCGGTCGCGCGCCTTGTATCCACGCCCGTCTCCACCACCTCGTGACGAACCCCGGTGAGAATTGCGGGTCCGGCGGAACCGATGCTGCCGAACTCCCCCGGCACGTTGCCATCATCATGGACGGAAACGGCCGGTGGGCGAGGCAGCGCGGGCTTCCGCGCGTGGAAGGCCACCGGATGGGAATCCGGGCGGTGCGCGCCGTCGTGGAGTGCGCGCGCGA
>JAENIX010000158.1 GCA_016844415.1 Actinomycetota bacterium
CCCAGCCCCCCGAAGGTCAGGGCGAAGACCAGCAGGACCGCCGCGACGACCACCATGACCAGAAGCGTCATCACCCACAGGGGGACGCCGGCAAGGGCGGGAACGGCGCTCATCAGTTTGAGGGCCAGGGCTTCCATATTCTTAGTGACCCGTTCCGAAAATATGATGGCATTCGAGCATCGCTGCATCCGCTCCTGCTGCGTTGCGCTCCTTGCGCCGTACCACTGTCGAGTACGCCTCAGTCGCGCGCCTTGCCGGCGCGGCGCATCGACGCTCTCGGTGCTTCATCCTATTTCCGGAGCGGGCCACTACCTGTCGATCTCCGGCAGGATGATGTCGAAGCTGCCGATGACCGCAACGATGTCGGCGATCATCAGGCCCCGCGTCACTTTCTCGAAAATGTTCATCGTGACGAAGGAGCCGGTGCGGATCTTGAGCCGTGAGGGGTTCGTCGTTCCGTCGCTGATGATGTAGAAGCCGGTTTCCCCCCTGGGACACTCGGAACGGAAGTACACCTCGCCGGCCGCCGGCTTGAACAGCCGGGGCACCTTGGCCATCACCGGCCCCTCGGGGATCTGCGCGACGGCCTGGCGCAGGATCCGGACGCTCTGGCGCATCTCGTTGATCCGCACCATGTAACGGTCGAAGCAGTCGCCCAGGACGCCCCGCTCCCCGGTCCCGACGCAGACGTCGAACTCCAGTTTCGGATAGACGGAGTACGGCTCGTCCTTCCGCAGGTCGAACTTCACGCCCGAGCCGCGCAGGTTCGGCCCGGTCAGCCCGTAGGCCACCGCGTCCTTCGCGGATATGTCGGCGACGTTCGCCAGCCGGTGGACGAAGATCTTGTTGTAGGAGATAAGGTTGTTGTACTCGTCTATCTTCGGCTCGAAGTAGTCGAGGAACTCCTTCGTCTTCTCCAGAAAGCCCGGGGGGAGATCCGCCGAGACGCCCCCGATGCGGGCGTAGTTGTAGGTAAGCCGGTTCCCGCAGAGCATCTCGAACAGGTCGTTGACCACTTCCCGCTCACGGATGGAATACAGGAACGGCGTGAACGCCCCCATGTCCGCGGTGAACGAGCCGAATGCGATGAGATGGGAGGAGATCCTGTTGAGCTCGGAGACGATCACCCGGATGTATTCGGCACGCTCGGGGACCTCGATGCCGGCCAACTTCTCGACCGCCCACGCCCAGGCGCAGTTGCAGTTCATCGCGGCGAGGTAGTCGAGCCTGTCGGTGAACGGCATGAACTGGGCGTACGTGACGCGCTCGCCGATCTTCTCGAGCCCGCGGTGCAGGTATCCGACGTCCGGACGGGCGTTGACCACGACCTCGCCGTCGGTGCGCAGAATCACCCGCAACACCCCGTGGGTGCTGGGATGCTGCGGCCCCATGTTGATGAGCATTTCCTGGGTGGGAAGCGCCTCGGCCGGCCTGGTCATAGCTTCACCCCGTGGTAGGACTCGGGGTACTTGTAATCCTTGCGCAGCGGGTGCCCTTCCCAGTCATCCGGAAGGAGGATCCGGCGCAGGTCCTTCGATCCCTCGAAGACTATCCCGTAAAGGTCGAACGTCTCCCGCTCCATGAAGTTGGCCGCCGGCCACACCGCGTCCACGCTCGGCAGGGAGGGGTTCTCACGGGGCAGGAAGACCTTCAGGCCGATCTGGTGATTGTGCGGGAGGGAGTGGAGGTGGTAGGCCACGGCGAACCGTTCCTTCGCGTCCACCCCGGACAGGCACATCAGCGAGTCGAACTTCATCGCGGGATCGTCCCGCAGGAAGATCGCTACGTCCGCGATCGAGGCCGGGGCGACAACCACGAAGGCGGGCCGGAAGCCCGTTGCCTGAAGCTCCAGCGCCGCTTCCCCGAATTTCGCCTTCACCGCGTCAAAGAGGGTCTGTGGTTCCAATGGTTGCCTTCACACCTTCTTCGCGAAATTTCTTTTCTTGTCGATGATCTTCTGGAGCTGGATGATGCCGTCGATCAGCGCCTCGGGGCGGGGGGGGCAGCCGGGGACGTAGACGTCCACGGGGATCAGCAGGTCCACGCCCTTGACCACGCAGTATGAATCCTTGTAGAAGGGGCCGCCCGTGTTGGCGCATGACCCCATCGACAGTACGAACTTGGGCTCCGGCATCTGATCGTAAAGCCTTTTAATCCGTTCGGCCATCTTGTGGGTGATCGTGCCCGCTACGATCAGCAGGTCGGACTGCCGCGGTGACGCGCGGAAGACCGCCCCGAACCGGTCGAGGTCGTACCGGGAGGCGCCGGTCTGCATGAGCTCGATCCCGCAGCAGGCCGTGGCGAACAGCAGATACCACAGTGAGGATCTGCGCGCCCAATTGACGAACATGTCGGCGCTTCCGACCATCACCTGCGCATCGGGGCCGACGGGTGCAGCGGGTGCCTGGGCGGGAGCGGCGCCGCCGCGCGCCGGATCGTTGCTCATTCCTTCGCCTTCCTCGCCGGAGTTTCCTGCATCGTGCGGACCCAGTCCAGGTCGCCCTCTTTCCAGAGATACGCCAGGCCGGCAAGCAGGATGAAGACGAAAATGAACCCCTCGACGAACGCCAGCAGCCCCAGCCGCTGGAAGATGACCGCCCAGGGGTACATAAGCGCCATTTCCACGTCGAAGATGATGAAGATCAGGGCGATGACGTAGAAACGGATGTTGAACTGCACCCAGGAGGAGCCGACCGGCACCTCCCCGCATTCGTAGGTGGACAGCTTGACCTCGTTGGGATCGCGCGGCTGCACGAGGCGAGAGAGCAGGAGCAATACCGCTACGGTGACCGCTCCCAGCACCATGAACACAAGGACTGTTGCGTATTCCGTCAACATGCAGTAAGCCCCGTCCTATCTCTTCCCGATTGACAGAAGGCCCCTGCCGGTTTCGGACAGGGGCAGGAGGTTCTCCTTATTTCGGGGGATACCGTTCTGTATACAATCGACACTATACGATACTCGGGAATCTCCCCAAGTCAACCAAAAAAACCTCAGGGCCGGCGAATCGCGTCCGGAACGGGGGGAACACGGGGCGAATCTCCTTTCCATACTATAATAAAACGCATGGGAACCAGCTCAACCGTTGGAAAACCGATGCTGCTCGCCCCCGCCGGCAGCAGAGAGGCGGTGCAAGCGGTCCTGGCGGCCGGGGCGGACGCCGTCTACGTGGGCGCAAGGGGGTGGAGCCGGGGCGGGCCGCGGATCGGGCTTTCCGCCGAGGAGATCTCACGGGCGGCCACGGAATGCGACCGCGCAGGCGCGGCGCTTCACGTGGCGCTCAACACCGTGCCCGCGGCGGCCGAGGTGCCCGCCTTTCTCTCCGCAATCCGGCGGATCCATGCCAACGGGATCCGGAGCGTGATCCTTTCCGATCCCGGGTCGATCTCCCTCGTCCACCGGGAATTCCCGGGCCTTTCTATCTGCGCGTCGGTGGGAGTTTCCGCCCTCAACCCTTCAGAGGCGGTTTTCTACAGGGATTTGGGTGCGGCCTCGGTGGTCCTGCCGACGGCGGTTGCGTGCGGGGAGGTTCCCGCCATCAAGGCGGCAAGCGGATTGACAATCGAAGTCTTCGTCCGCTGCCGTGCCGAGTTCATCGTCCAGGGGAAATGCGGGCTTTCGGGGTACTCCCGGGAGGCCGGAGGAATCGCGGAGCGGCCGGAGCTCGCGGCGGCCGGTCCCCCCTCTTCCGCCAAGCGGGGGGGGCGCTGTTTCCTTGTCTGCGCGGCGCTTCCCGTCGACCGGACCCCCTA
>JAENIX010000159.1 GCA_016844415.1 Actinomycetota bacterium
GACGGGAATCCCGTTGATCCGGTAGAAGAGGTCTTCACGGAACTTCCCTTCCTCCATCCTCTTGCGAAGGTCCCGGTTCGAGGCGCAGATCAGGCGCGCATCCGCCGTGAGCGTCTTCACGCCGCCGACGCGCTCGAATTCGCGGTCCTGGAGAACCCGCAGCAGTTTACCCTGCATGGTAAGCGGCACCTCCCCGACCTCGTCCAGGAAGAAAGTCCCTCCGTCGGCCAGCTCGAACCTGCCGGGCTTGGAGGTCACCGCGCCGGTGAAGGCCCCCTTCTCGTACCCGAAGACCTCCGCCTCCCACAGCGTCGGAGGGATCGCGGCCCCGTTGACCTTGATGAAAGGGCCGTCCCGCCTTCCGCTGATCCGGTGGATGGCCCGCGCCACCAGCTCCTTTCCGGTCCCCGGACCTCGAGCCACGCGGGGGAGCGCCCAACCATTCCGAACCATTCCTCCACGGAGGCGCCCGCTCCCGCTTCGCCGGCCTCAGCGGCGGTCGTCCGGACGGCGTTTCCGACGACGCGCAACAGCTCGGCCTCGTCGAACGGCTTGGTGATGTAGTCGAACGCTCCGGAGCGGATCGCCTCCACTGCGTCCCCTATCGTTCCATATGCGGTCACGAGGATCACGGGAAGGGAAGGGTGCCGCTCCCGGCAATGCCGAAAGAGGGCGAGGCCGTCCATCTTCGGCATCCGGATATCCGAGACCAGAGCGTCGACGCGGTTGCCGGCGAGCCACGAGGCCGCAACCTCCCCGTTCGCCGCTTCCGCGATGTCGTATCCCTCCCTGACCAGCATCGCGCGCAGCACGCGGCGCAGGTTGCGGTCGTCCTCGGCGATCAGTATTTTCCCGCGCAACGGCTCATCCCTCCGGAAACTTGATGGTGAATCTGCTCCCCTTGCCGGGAACGCTTTCGACTGCGATGGAGCCCCCGTTCTCCTCCACGACCCTGCGGCAGATTGCCAATCCCATCCCCACGCCGCGCTCCCGGGTGGTGAAAAAGGGACGGAATATCTGAGGCCGGTCCTCGTCGGAAATACCGGTCCCCGTATCCTCCACGGAAATCCGGGCCTCCCCGCCGGACGACTGCACTCGAATCGCGAGGTCCCCGCCTTCCGGCATCGCCTCCACAGCATTCGTCAGGAGGTTGAAAACGACCCGTTCGATTTCGGACGGGTCGACGTTCACCCTGGGAAGGGAATCGGCGAAATGCATGCCGGCATGTATCCTGGTCATTTCCTGCGTCCTCTCGCGCGCAATCCGGGCCATCGCTCTTTCCACGGGCTCCCGCGGGGAGATCCTCGACGGAGTGCGGTCCACGGGACGGGCGTATTCGAGAAACTCGGTCACCACGTTGTTCAGGCGGTCCGCCTCCTCGACGATGATGTCGAGGAACTCGCGTTCCTTGAGCGGGGCCTCCCGGGAGAGAAACTGCGCCGCCCCCTTGATCACCCCTGCCGGCGTACGCACCTCGTGGGCCAGCCCCGCCGCAAGCTCGCCGACGGTGGCGAAATGCTCTCTCCTCTGGATGCGCTGTTTCTGCCGCAGGTTCTCGATCGCAAGGCCGATCCCCTCGAGAAAAGGAAGCAAAAGCTCCATCTCGCGCACGGAAGGAGTCTTCTCCTTCCAGTGGAACAGGGCCGCTCCCACCATCTCTCCCCTCAGAAACACAGGGAAGGATGCGTCCCAGGTGTCGTCCCAGATGGCCACGTCCTCGGCGCGGGATCCCCCGTGCTCCATGAAACGCAAGGTGGGAAACCGCCTTGCGAACCGGTGGAACGCGCGGAGATATTCGTCCGGACGGACGGGAAGCGCCCCGATCCCCTCGTCGGTTCCGCCTTCGGGGCGGATCCAGAGAGAGGCCCCGGCCATGAACGGTATCTGCGCAAGCCCATCCTCCACTGTTCGGGCGATCTCGGACAGGGAAGAACACTCCGAGAGCCTCTTCGCCAGCTCGCCAAGCCTTGCCTGGACTGCGCGCGACTCCCGGACCAGCAGGTCCGACGAGATCCCCCCCAGCTTCCGCATCAGGACGGGGTAGAAAGTAAGCAGGAAAAATGAGATGAGGAACACCCCCGCAAGCGGGAACCAGAACTTCCGGCCGGAAGCCACCTCCAGGGCGCCGAATATGACGGCGAAGGCGAACACCTGGATCACCAGGATGATCCCCCTCCCGACGATGTCGGGGAACTCGAAGAAGTGGAGATGAAGGATCCCCGTCGCCATGAAATAGAAAAAAAGCAGGACGGCGAAAGCCGCAAGCGGAGGAAAGTAGACCCCGGTCCCCGGAAGGAAATTCAGCGGAGCCACAAGGCTTGCGATGCCTCCTCCCACCAGGAGGAACTGGAACTTCTTCTTCTCGACGGAGGAAGGATTCGCCCGGAAGCCGTACCTCACGACGAGGTGGAGGCACAACCCGAGATACGGATAGACGTAGAGAAGCGCCGCGATGTTCCACCACGCGGAGGCGAGGAGCCGGTCGCTGAAGAGCGTGACAAGAAATGCGGCGCTGATCCACATCCCCGAGAAGAGCGCGGCCCGGAACCACTTCGGCCGCGTCCGCACGGCGGCTCCGCTGTAGCGCAGGGCGAACGGAGGGATGAACATGACCCCGGCGAGGGAGACGCGGTGCCAGAAAGAGGAGCCCAGAGTCTTCCAGAGGTATTCGGGGAGGCACCACAGGAATATGAAAAACGACAGGTCCGCGAACGCGAGCGCCTCCCTGTCGTTCCTCGCCCAGACGCGCAGGTATCCCGCGATCGCAAGGGCGACTATTGCCGCTACAAGGCTTCCCTGGGCGTAGTAATCCATAAGGAAATCCCAGAATAGCCCGAAACCAACCCGGTCGTGCCCTTAAAAAGATACCTACTTCAGGCGACCCTCCGCGGCCTTCCAGTCGATGTTCTTGAAGAAGGAAGCGATGTAGTCCGCCCGCTTCAGGCCGTAGTCGACCATGAATGCGTGTTCGAAGACGTCCATCACCAGGATCGGTGTCGCGCCGGCGGGATTACCCACGTCGTGCTCGTTGACCCACTGGTTGATGAGGCGTCCGCCGCCGGTGTCCTGGTACAGGACGACCCACCCGATCCCGCGCATCGCCCCCGTCGCCCGGAAATCCGCCTCCCACTTGTCAACGCCGCCGAACTCGGCCGCGAGCGCCTTGCCAAGCCGGCTTCCGGCGTCCAGCGCCCCTTTGCCGCCAAGGTTCTCGAAATAGTACTCATGGAGGCGCATCCCGTTGAACTCCCAACCAAGGCGCCTCTTCAGCTCCGCGTACTCCGGGGCCGCGGTCTTTCCCTCGGCCAGCATCGCTCCCAGGATGTCCATGAGCTTGTTCGTGTTGGTAACGTATCCCTGGTACAGCGTGAAGTGATTCTTGAGAAGCGTCTCGCTGAAACCATCCATCCCGATGAGCTTTCCGTAATCCTTCGCAGTGTAAGGCATCTCTTCGCCCCCTTTCATTCCTGTGTTCCCGTAACGTTGTAGGCAGGTGCCAGAACGGAAATAAATTTCCTAACTCTATATATGCCGGAATAAGGAGGATCGTTTCAACCCCTCCCAGGGGAAAAACCTGGGAGGGGCTGCCGCTCCCAACCACTTTCGCCCTGCGGCATGATGCCATCTTGTTTCCCTGGCATCAAAAAGCCCGCCGGATGGAGCATCCGGCGGGCCAGGTTCTTTCGATTTCCTCGTAATTGTCTATTTCCTGCCCTTCTTCCTGCGCCCTTCGGCAAGTTTCGCCGCCAGACCCAGCTTCTGCGCGATCTTTTTCTTCGATTCGGAATAGTTCCTTGCCACGAGGGGGGTCTTCGACGGGATGTTGTACTTCTTGCGATAATCCTTCGGGGACAGGTTATGGCTGATCGCAAGGTGCTTTTTCAGGGTCGTAAATCCTTTTCCGCATTCCAGACAAAACACCTTGTCGGCTCCGAATGCCTTGTTCATGGGAATGGCGGGCTTTACTTCGGCGGGAGCGGGTGCCTCGGCTC
>JAENIX010000160.1 GCA_016844415.1 Actinomycetota bacterium
GTGAAACTGAAGGTGGTCTGCGCCGACAAGCCGGGCCTTCTCGCCGACATATCCCGCACGATCACCGCCAGCGACGTGGACATCCGGCGCGCGACCGTTCTGACCACGCGGGACAAGCGGGCCATCTGTAACTTCGAGGTGTCGGTCAACGACGCGCAGCACCTCGCGGCGCTGATCAAGTCGATCGAAAAGCTTAAGAACGTTTTCTCCGTCGAAAGGGGGAAAGGCTGACCCCCCCACTTCATTAATTCGGCAATGCGGCGGGAAAGAGCCCGGCGCAGCCGTGGGGGAGCCCCCGAGGCGCAGCGCCTTCCGGGAGTGTGTCGTGGGATGCATTGCCGAATTCAATATAGGGGGTATTAGGCGATGAGGGAGGCGATAAGGACCGGGAAGGCCCCGGCGGCGATCGGGCCGTACTCGCAGGCGATCCGGGCGGGAGGTTTCCTGTTCTGCTCGGGCCAGATCCCCCTCGAACCTGCGACCGGTAAAATGGTCGAGGGTGGAATTGAGGCGCAGACCGAACGGGTATTGTCCAACCTGGAGGCGGTGCTCGCCGCGGGTGGCGCTACGCTTGCCTCCGTGGTCAAGACCACCGTCTATCTGGCGGACCTGGTGGATTTCCCCGCGATGAACGGCGTGTACGCCAGGTTCTTCCCGCATGAGCCGCCTGCGAGGGCCACCATACAGGCGGCGAGGCTTCCGGCGGGGGCGCTTGTCGAGATCGACGCGGTCGCGTTGACGGGTGGGGTTAGACTGCCTTGACGACCCGGCCGGACTTGATGCAGTTTGTGCAGACCTGGATGTGGCGGACCGTGCCGCCGCTCACCGTCTTCACGCGCTGGATGTTCGGCTTCCAGATTTTCCGTGTCCTGTTGTTGGCGTGGGACACGTTGTGCCCGAAATTCGGGCCCTTCCCGCAGAGTGCGCACTTTGCCATGTTATCCTCCGGAAATTCAACCGGTGGAAGATACCACAAGTCATGAGTTTACGGCAAGGTGAAAATCTGCTCGGCGGCCGCAGGAAGAAAAGCGCTCTTCGACCCGCGGCCCTGCTCATTCTGATTGCCGCCGCCGTGGCGTCCTATCCGCACCTGGCCGCCCGGTCGCTGCCCGCTACGGACGTGGAGCAGGCTGACGTCGTATTCGTCCTCACCGGAGGCGAAAACAGGATTCCCGCCGGGATCCGCGCCTTGAAGGATGGGAAGGGGAAAGAGCTGTATATCCTCGGCGCGAGGGCAGGCGGAAAGATAGAGAGGATACTTCCCGGGCGCAAAGAGCTCTCCGCCGAAGACCTGCGCCGTCTGCACATGGAAGAATGGTCCGAAAACACGCTCGAGAACGCGTTCGCGGCGAAAGGATTGGTCGCGGAACGGAATTTCAGGAAGGTGATACTGGTCACGTCCGATTATCACATGCCGCGCGCCTTTTTCGCTTTTCGGGCGATTCTTCCGCGCGAGGTCGATATAGCCGTATCCCCGGTCCGCTCGGAGTGGCGCGGCGGCGGCGCGTTTCCGCGCACGATTCGCCTGTTCATCACCGAGAGCGTCAAATACTGGGGATACCGGCTGCTCCTCTGGACCGTGTAGCCCCAGCAACCGGACTCCGGGCTCGCGGGGGTTTATGCGTCGGGGTTGCGGTGGAAGAATTCGGGGATCCTCGGCAACCCGTCGACCATGACTCGCCGTCCCTCGATCCGAAGCCTCCCCTGGAAGAACAGCCGGATCGCCATGGGGTATATCCTGTGCTCCTGGACCAGGATCCGCGCCGCGAGAGTGTCCTCCGTGTCGTCGCAGTACACCGGGACGACCCCCTGGACGATGACCGGACCGGTGTCCACGCCTTCATCGAGGAAATGCACGGTGCAGCCGGAGAACCGGACGCCGTAGTCGAGCGCCTGCTTCGGGCCGTGCGTCCCGGGGAAGGAGGGGAGAAGGGCCGGATGGATGTTAATGATCCGGTTCGGGAACGCGCGGACGAACACGGGGGTGAGCACCCGCATGAATCCAGCCAGGCATATCAGCTCCGCGCCGCTTTTGCGCAGTATCTCGACGAGACGTGCGTCGAACTCCTCGCGGCCCGCGAAATCCTTGTGGCTGACCACCTCCGTGGGGATGCCGTGCTTCTTCGCGCGGACGAGGCCGTAGGCGTCCGCCTTGTTGCTGATGACGAGCCCGACCCTGCACGGGATCTCTCCACGTTCCGACGTGTCTATTATCGCCTGAAGGTTTGAACCGCTTCCCGACACAAGTACGGCGATGACCGGCTTGTCGCTCATGGTCTTCCTCCGGCAAGAAGTACCCGCGGGCGGCCTTTCCGCCCCGTTATCACTTCTCCGATCGGATGGGCCGACTCTCCGGCGCGGCGCAGGTGCCGCAGTGCGCGGGCGGCGTCGGCGGCCCGGACGGCGAGGACCATCCCGATCCCCATGTTGAAGGTCCGGTATGCCTCCTCCTCGGGGAGCCGCGCCTCCCTGACGAGGGTGCCGAACACGGGAGGAACCGGCCACGTCCCCTTCTCGATGACCGCGGTCACTCCGTCCGGCAGCGTTCGCGGCACGTTCCCCAGGATCCCTCCGCCTGTGATGTGCGCCATCGAGCGGATCCGGACCTTGCGCAGGAGGGAGAGGACAGGGCGGACATAGATCCGGGTGGGTTTGAGCAGTTCGTCCGCGACCGTGGCGCTCCACTCCGGGATCCGGGAGTGGATCTTCTTTTTCATGAGATCGAAGACCACCTTGCGAGCCAGCGAGTACCCGTTGCTGTGCAGCCCGGACGAACATAGGCCGATGAGAATGTCCCCCGGAAGAACGGCGCGCCCGTCGATGATGCTCCGCCGCTCGACGAGGCCCACCGCGAACCCGGCGAGGTCGAACTCACCTGGCGCATAAACGGACGGCATCTCCGCTGTCTCCCCGCCCAATAAAGCGCAGCCCGCCTGCCTGCACCCTTCCGCGATCCCGGAGACCACCCGGGCGCCGTCCCTGGCGGAGAGCTTCCCCGTTGCGTAGTAGTCGAGGAAGAAGATCGGCTCCGCGCCGTGGACGAGGATGTCGTTGACGCACATCGCCACGAGGTCTATCCCGACGGTGTCGAGCTTCCCCGCCATCGAGGCGACCTTCACCTTGGTGCCCACCCCGTCAGTCCCGGAAACGAGCACCGGATTGCGATACCGGCGCGAGGGCAAACGGAAGAACCCCGCGAACGAACCGATGTCCCCAAGGACCTCTTTCCGGTGGGTGGAACGGACCATGGGACGGATGAGGGATACCATCCGTTCTCCCTCGTCGATGTTCACTCCGGCGGCGGCGTAGGTCACTGTCTTTTTCACGCGCTGCTCTCCGTCCGAATCCGATATCATGTAACATGTAACTTATTTGGGTGCGGTGATGTCAATGTTTTTCGATAAGGGGGAGGAAGGGGGAGGATGGCAAGGAGGGTGGGGGTCGTGATCCTCGGGGACGAGGTCCTGTCCGCCGAGATCAGGGAGGCGAACCTGGCGTACATGCTTCCGCTCCTCAACGAATGGGGGGCGGAGGTCGCGCTATGCGCGATCCTTCCCGACGACATCGAGGTCGTTGTGCGCCACCTGCGCGCATACCTTGACGAAGTGGACCTGCTGGTGCTGACCGGCGGTATCGGCCCGACTCCGGACGACATCACCAGGGAAGCGGTGGCGCGCGTGGCGGGAGTGCCGCTGGTCGTCCATCCGGATGCGAAGGCGGCGCTTGAAA
>JAENIX010000161.1 GCA_016844415.1 Actinomycetota bacterium
GAACGGTACGTGTGGGAACTCACCGGGGAACTGGCGGCCCAAGGCAATCGCGTCGGCGTCCTCTGCGAGGAGGTATGCGCTCCGGAGGCGCCTTCGGGAGTCGAGGTTTTTCCTCTCGGAGCGCTCTGGCATCGCCCTCGCTGGATCGCGCACCTTCGCTTCTCGTGGCGGGTCCGGCGGTGGGTCGGAAATCGGGCATCGGAGCCTTGGCTGATTCACAGCCACGAACGGACAGGGAACCACCAAGTCACCACGTTTCACGGTCCGCCGTTCGCCCGGATCCGATCCCGGCCTCTTTGGCGACGAGCCTCCCTACGCGTCGCCGTCCACCTGTGGCTGGAGCACCGGGAGGTCTGTGGGCCGACGGTGCGAGCCGTCGTCCCGAACTCCCGCATCATCGCGGAGCAGTTGCGGGAATATTATCCCGATGCCATCCGGAACCTGGTGGATCCCATCGTGCCGGGCGTCGCTCCTTCTCCGGTGCGCCCGTTCCGCCCGGTTCCGGTGGATGGAGGAATCGTCGGGTTCGTCGGGTACGAATGGCGGCGCAAGGGGCTGGAGATGGCTGTCCGGATCGCACGTGGCCTGGTCTCCACACGACCGAAGATGGAGTTCTGGGTCGTGGGCCCGGACCCCGGGGAGGTCCGGCGCCTGTTCCAGGACTTCGGCGGGACCCACCGGCTGCTGGGAAAGGCAAGAACGGCCGACGTTTATCCGAAGCTGGACCTGCTGTTGCACCCTGCGCTTCAGGAGCCTTACGGAATGGTGGTTGCCGAGGCGATGGCGGCGAAGGTGGGGGTGGTGATTTCGGACCGATGCGGAGTGGCGGAAACCGTCGAGGAAGGTCATGGAGCGGTATTATCGCTCCATGACCCGTTGGATCACTGGATTGCCGCATGCCGCAAGGTGCTCGAACGGTCCGATCCCTGGCCTGGATACACCCGGTCCTGGAACCGGGTGGCCAGGGAGTACGAGCGGTTGTACCGCTCCCTGAAAGCGGGCGCTCCACCTCCCGGAGGGGAATCCCGGGAAGAAAGACGGGCGGAAGGGCGGTAAGGTGGAGAAGGAAAGAAACTGGCTGATCCTCACGCATTGCTGCAACCTGGACGGCAGGGCCGCCTCGCAGCACATCGATGACCGGCTTCCTTACCTGAAAAGGGAAGGGATCACCCCCCTGATGCTCACCGGTCCCACCGGTCCTCCGCTGGCCGACACGCTCCATGTGCAGGTGTACTCGCCGGCTCCGTCGGGCCTGCGTTCCGAACTCGGATATCAATTGAGAACGGCGGCAACGGGGCGTCCGTGGTTTCGGCTGTTCGGTTCATTGCTCCGGCTTCTGGTGCTGCCGTTCTATCTCATCGAAAAAATCTTCATCGATGTGGAAGGCCAATGGTCCTGGTTCCTGACCGCGGCCGTGCGGGGATGTTCCCTCTGCGCCAAGCACGATCCGGAGGTCATCTATTCGACCGGGGGACCGTTCAGCGCACATATCGCCGCCTCCATCATCGCTTCGCGGTGCCGGAAGCCCTGGATCGCGGAACTGCAGGACCCCCTGGTGCACGAGGATTGGCAGAGGAGCCGGCGGGCGTTCCGGGTGTACGCCTGGGTGGAGAGGCTTGTCTGCAGGCGTGCGGATGGGGTGATCTTCGTCACCGACGAGGCCCGGCGCCGTGCGACCGATCGAAACAGGCTGGGGGACAGGGGATGGGTCGTCCATCCTGGCGCCGACCCGGGACTGGTCCCCCCGGTACCCTGCAGGAAGGGGACCCTCTGCCGGTTCGCCCATTTCGGATCCCTGGCGGGGTCCCGGAACATCACCGTGTTCCTTGATGCGCTGGAACGTCTTTATAAAGAGGAACCGGACCGCATCGGCCTCGTTCGGCTGGATCTCTACGGCAGCGGTGACCGCGGCATCCGCGAGCGGATCCAGGCGTTCCCTTACCCGGGCTGTGTCACGGACCACGGCAGGCTGACGCGGAAGGAAGCGCACGCGGCCATGCGACAAAGCGACGTGCTTCTTCTCATCCAGAACAGGAGCGATTTCTCCTCCGAGACGATCCCGTCCAAGACCTACGAGTACCTGCAGATGGGCCGACCGATCCTCGGACTTGTCCACAAGAATCCGGAGCTCGAAGGGGTGCTCCGCTCGCAAGGGCATATCCCGGTCGATGCGTCGGATCCAGTGGCAGTCCTGGGCGACTCATCGAAGTGGCCGGAGAGATTATCCGGAGGCGGTCCGACGGTATTATGCCAGCAAGGGGCCGGGACCGCAGCGGAATTTCATAGGTCGATCGACAATCCTTCTCCCAAGGGGTAACCTCGGAAGACGATGAAAAATGCGCTGATTACCGGGATCGGCGGCCAGGACGGGTCGTACCTTTCCGAACTCCTCCTGGACAAAGGATACAGGGTGGTCGGCACGGTGCCGGACGGCGATCCCGTCAACATCGACCGGATCCGCCATCTCCTTGACAGGATCGAAATCGTCCAGGACGACCTGCTCGACCAGGAACGCCTCGAAAAAGTCTTTCGCGATCACCAACCCGACGAGGTATACAACTTCGCCGCCGACCGGAAAATTATCTCTTGTTGATTACCAGGACCGATACCCAACCCATCCATGAGCGGCGGCAATGACGTTCCAAGGTTTCCAGGCGGCCGTACTTGACGATCTTCTTGATGACAGGCACCCAGCGCCAGCCTAATATGGCATTGAAAGCGTAGGTTTCTGCCGGTGTGACGCCGATTTCCCCGCACATGGCCGCCAGACGTCGTGGGCTCATGTCGTCTTCAAAACCAAATGCCCAGGTGCCGCGTAGTTTCTGCCATGCCTGCATGACCTGAAACTGCCAACACCACGCGTTGGGAACCATAATCACAACGTTCCCGCCCGGTTTTGCAATACGAAGCATCTCCTTTATCAGCCGCTTCTTTCCCCCGTCAAAAAAATGCTCGATTACGCCACCATTCCAGACACAGTCATAAGTATCCGACGGTAGCCCGCTTTCGAGGGCGTCGGCTTCATACTGTTCGGGGGGAGGCATTCCGCAAGCTTCGAACTGGGCAACAGCATGCCGAAGGGATACCGGCGAGATATCAAGGATGGCCACATTGGCGCCTCGTTCGGCCAGGGCGATGGAGGTGAAACCACTGCCCGAGCCGACCTCGATGATTCTTTTACCGGACGGGTCACCGATATGGAAAAGCAACTCCTTGAGATTGGCAATGTTTTCCAACCCCTTCCAGTACATATCGCGATTGTAGCGTGCTCCGACATTATCCCATGTGGCTACCGTATTGCCTTTCTGGTAAGAATCAGAATTGCTCACTGCCCCTCCTCCATCGATTGCCATCGGTCGGTATTCGGTGATCGTGGCAGCTGTTTCCGTAAGGCGGCGGCCAACACCGGAATCTGGAGGAGCTCCCGCCCGCGGAGAAGCGCCTGCCGCTGCTCTGCATACTCGGCAACCGGTGGGTGATCAAGGAGCCGAAGCACCAGTTGCTTTATGTCGGCGAAACTGTCACAAAGGTATCCGATATTTCCCATTTTCTCGAAATATCCCGTAATAAAAGGGCTTTTTAAAGCGATTACCGGTTTTAAATGGGAGAAGGCATCGAACATCACTCCGCTAGCGGTCAGTGTATAGGCTTTGGCGCCGTGCAGAAAGACTGCGTAGTCGAGCTGTCTGGCATGGGAGGCGAACTCCTCTTTGGTAAGGGGGGTATCGGGAGATGGCACGGACACCGCTTCGCCAAGATGCTTCCGCAGTTTTTTGTCAACGACCGGACCTACGCAGACAAATCGGGAACGATAGGCGGTGGCCATCGAGGTAACTTCCTTGGCCAGTTGGAGGAACAGATGGGACCCTTTCGCCTTGCGGAGGACTCCCAGAGCCCCGAATCTTACCGTGCCATCCCGGAACGGCACATGTTCCGCTTCATCGGCATAATCATACGGCAGGTCAATGCTTGCGATATATGGCTCCACGTTGGGGAAGCGTGCTAAAAGTTCCCGCCGGATCGACTCCCCCAGCACAATGTATGTCACTTGCTGCGAATTCCCCCGAAGAAACCAGGTGCGGAATGCATGGCGGTTTTTCGGCGAGAAAAAAAAGCGGTGCTGCAGCAGGGAAGCCAGAATTCCGTGCAGCACCACGACACAACGGACGCCCGGGGACTTTCCGGTCTGCATTTTTATGGCGCGCAATGTCTCATCGCTGATGCAGGTATACAAAACCGTAGCGGCGCCACTCCGTTCGGCGATCTCAAACATGTCCTGCACGGTTTTGAACTCACAGGCAAAACGTTCAGCTCCTATTGCCTTGCGAGGGGGCACGGTCAGCCCGGCAAACTTGATCCTGTTCCGACTGCGGAGCAACGGTTCGGCCGCGACAAATGCGACGTGACTTTCGTCAGCGTAAAAGACGACTTCATCGTCAGGAAAGGCATCAGCAAAGACCGCCAGCATTGCGGCATTGACCGCGGCGTGCTCGAATCCACGGCAGACCGGCTCGCAGGCGAGGATCATTGCTCCTCCATTCGGGTCCTGAACCGGCGGACCTCGCCAAGGAATGTTGTCGCCGCCTTTTCCCACGTGAACTTCCGCGCCTGAAGGAATCCCGCCTCGCGCAGCCTGGCCCGGAGGGCCGCGTCGTCCTCCACCGCCATGAGGGCCTCGCCGAATTCCGCGCCGAAGCCGGGGTCGATGTACAGCGCGGCGTCGCCGCAGACCTCGGGGATGGAAGTGCGGGAGGTCGTGATCACCGGGCAGCCGACATGCATCGCCTCGAGCGGCGGGAGCCCGAATCCTTCGTAGCGCGAAGGGTAGACCAGGGCAAGCGCACCCTGCAGCAGCGTGACCAGTTCCCGGTCGGGAACATACCCCAGCTCCCGGACGTGTCCGCTCTCTTTTCCGAAGGTGATAAGTCTCCGCAGTTCCTCCGAGAAGTAGTGGGACTTCCCGACCAACAGCAGCCGACAACCGATTTTCCCCTGCCGGCGCAGTTCGAGGTAAACCTCCAGAAGTTCCAGGATCCCCTTCCTCCGGTCATAGCCGCCGAGATAGAGCAGGTAGGGGGGTGCGGCCGCGCCCCCGGCCGGAACATCCTTTCCGTCACCCTCCAGGGTCGGGCCGAAATAGTTCACGATCGGCTCGCTCCGCAGAACGAAATGGCGTTGCAACTGCCGTTTCGAATATTCCGAATCCGTGAAGAGGACGTCGGAGCGGTCGATATCCCGTTGCCGGTCCTGCCGGTACCGCTCCTCGTCACGGGGGGTCTTGAAGCCGCCCGGCATTTCGAGAGGGAGGACGTCGTGGATCGTCGTGACGACGACGCATCCTCTCAGGCCGGCCGGTACGCCGCCGCTCCAGGGGAAGTGCACGACGTTGGCCCTCTGCCGCTTCACCTGCCGCGGCAGGTAATGGCTTCGCCAAAGGTCCGCGGAGAAGAGTCTGCCCCCCCGGGTCAACGCAACCCCGGCGGGCACTTCTCCGGCGACGGCCTTCCGGTGCACACCCGTGACGGTCAACCCGGGCAGTTGGACGAGACACTCCCGGTAAAGGAGCATCGACGTTTTCGCGATTCCGGTGAACGGCATCTCCAGGACCGACGCGTCGAAAACCATCCGCACGGGATTCCTCCGGTACCTTATCGTTTGGTTGCCGTGATTACGGCCGGCTTCGCCGGGGGGCGGCCGGTCATGAGCCGTTTCTCACGGCGACGACGAAATAGTTGCGCGGCAGCAAACGCCCCCACCACTCCGGCCCG
>JAENIX010000162.1 GCA_016844415.1 Actinomycetota bacterium
TCGTGATGACCGAACCTTGTCCGTTTGCCATGCTTTCCCTTCCTCCTCGCGTTCGGGGTTGTTCCGCCGGGCGTTCCGCCCCTCCCCATCCACCCCGGCAAAGAATGCCAAGGCACCCCGGGGAGAGTCCCGCCCGTGGGGAATTAATGCCTAACCGAAGATGTATACCATAAGGGGAGCCGCCCCTTCAACAGTAAGCGTAAACTTTTCAGGACTCCGGGCTCGCGGGTGTCTTCCCCGGAGCTACGTTCGCGACCTTCGCCCGCTCACTGCGGATTCCGCTTCGACGCAATCTATCCCTCCGCTCCATACGCCGCTCCAAGACGCTGCGCCTTACCCCTGAGGTCATTGGGAACGGGGTGCCCCAGGGAGCGAATTAAGTCCGGGAGAGGGGCTGGGGACTCAGCGACCGGCTTGGTTCCCTGGTTCCGCTGGATTCCTCGCGGGGGACTTCCTCGCAGCTACGCTCGCGACCTGCGCCCGCTCGCTGCGGATTCCGCTTCGACGCAATCTCTCCCTCCGCTACATACGCCGCTGCGCGGAAGCCCCCGCTGCGTCATCCAGCGATAACTGGGAACTTGCCCCTCCTGCGGCGGCTCCGCCGTCAGTCGGGAGCCGGGCCTTAGGTACGGTAGCCGGCGTTTATCCGGACGTAGTCGTGGTTGAGGTCGGAGAAATAGAGATGATACGCTCCCTTCCCCAAGCCGAGGTTCACCTCGATATCGTATGCATCTTTCCGGATCTTCGGGGCGGCGCGGCGCTCGGCGGCCGGGTCGATCCGAAAACCCCGCCGCAGGACCTTCTCCCCCGCGAACGACAGTTCTATCCGCTCGGGGACGACCGCGATACCCGCGCGCCCGACGGCCGCGACGATCGATCCGCCCCCAGTTCGGGTCGGCGCCGAAGACCGCCGTCTTCACCAGAGGCGAGGTGGCCACCGCGCGGGCGGCCTTTTCCGCGTCCCGGTCGCTTCTTGCACCCGTCACCTCTACGCGCACCACCCTGGTCGCCCCCTCGCCGTCACCCACGATCATCAGCGACAGGTCCAGGAGCAGGGAACGCAGCGCTTCAGAAAACATCGCCAGGTCCTTCCCCGCAAGGGGGGGAAGCCCGCTCGCCCCGTTCGCGAAAACGGCGGCGGTATCGTTGGTGCTCATGTCCCCGTCCACGACGATCCGGTTGAAAGAAAGATCCACCGCCTCGCGGAACGCCTTCCGAAGATCGGCCGGCCGCACGGAAGCGTCCGTGAAAACGTAGGCGAGCATCGTCCCCATGTTCGGGGCGATCATCCCGGCCCCCTTGGCGATCCCTCCAAGGGTGATGGTCCCCCCACGGATGCGCACTTTCCGCAGGGCGGACTTGGGAAAGGCGTCGGTCGTGAGGATCGCCTCACCCGCCTTCCGGATCCCCTTCGGGGAGAGGGAGGCGCACAGCATCGGCAGCGCTTCAAGGATCTTCTCCACGGGGAGCCTCACGCCGATGACGCCGGTCGAGGAAACGAGGAGCGAATCCTTCGGGATCCCCATGGCGGCGCACGCCGCGGCCGAGGTGGCCCGCACCGCTGAAAGCCCTTCCGCGTCGCACACGTTGGCGTTGCCGCTGTTGACGACGATCCCGCGCAGGGCGGACCGGTTCCTAAGCGCTTTTCCCCACGCCACCGGGGCGGCGAAGACCCGGTTGCGCGTAAACACGACATCCGACACGCAGGGGCGGTCGCTCACGACCAGGGCCAGGTCGGCCTTCCCCGTCCTCTTGATGCCGCACGCGGCACCGGCCCCCCGGAATCCCCGGATAAGGATCTCCATTCGCTTCTTCACTCCGTCCCTCCTCCGATCCCGCAGCACTTCTTGTGCTTCTTCCCGGACCCGCAGGGGCATGGATCGTTTCGCCCCACTTTTTTCTTGACGTGCCGCTGCGTCGTCTGGCCCGCCTTCGAGATGTCGCCGCGGGAGAGATTTACCCTGCGGGGCGCGAGCGGAGGCGGCGCGGCGGGCTTCCCTTCTTCCTCCCGCTGCACCTTGACGTGGAAGATCCTCTTCAGCGACTCTCCCTTGATCCGGAACACCAGGTCGGCGAACATGTCGAACCCTTCCCGCTGGTACTCCTTCAGCGGGTCCTTCTGTGCATACCCCCGCAGCCCGATCCCTTCCTTGAGGTGGTCCATCGACAGCAGATGGTCCTTCCACAGCGCATCGATCGTGGAGAGAAGGAACATCCGCTCGAGATACCGCACCGCGTCCGTTCCGTATTCACTCTCCTTCCTTGCGTATGCAGCCTCCGCCCCCTCACGGATCCGGTCCTCGAGGGACCCCGTTGTGAGTTTTGCGACTTCCTCCTTCGGGATGCCAAGCCGGTATCCGAACTGCGCGTACGTCGCGTCGCTTAAGCCCGACAGGTCCCAATCCTCGGGGTGCTCCTTGGCGTCGGAGAAACGCTGGGCCAGCTCCTCGGACACCTCTCCGGCCATCTCCATCACCATTTCCCGCAGGTCTTCCCCGGCGAGCACATCCTTCCGCAGGTCGTAGATGACTGTCCGCTGCTTGTTCATCACGTCGTCGTATTCGAGGAGATGCTTCCGGATGTCGAAGTTGTGCGCTTCCACCTTCTTCTGGGCGTTCTCCACCGCCTTGTTGATGAGGTTGTGCTCGATCGGCTCCCCTTCCTCCATGCCCAGCTTCCCCATGATCGGGGCGATCCGGTCCGATCCGAAGATCCGGAGCAGATCGTCCTCGAGGGAGAGGTAGAACCGGGACGAACCGAGGTCGCCCTGGCGTCCCGCGCGGCCCCGGAGCTGGTTGTCCACGCGTCGGGACTCGTGCCGCTCCGTGCCGACGATGTGGAGGCCGCCCTTGGCGGCGACCCCTTCGCCCAGCTTGATGTCGACGCCGCGCCCCGCCATGTTGGTGGCTATCGTGACCCTTCCGGGATGCCCGGCCTCCGCGATGATCTGCGCCTCTTTTTCGTGATGCTTGGCGTTGAGCACGTTGTGGGGGATCCCGTGGCGGGAAAGGATGTCGGACAGCTTCTCCGACTTCTCGATGGAGACGGTCCCCACCAGGACCGGGCGCTTATCCTCGTGCAGCTGCCTTACCTCCTCCAGCACCGCCTGGAACTTCTCCCGCTCGGAGCGATAGATCTGGTCCCCGTAATCATCGCGGATCATAGGCTGGTTAGTGGGGACCACGACGACGTTCAGCTTGTAGATCTGCTGGAACTCCGCGGCCTCGGTGTCGGCCGTGCCGGTCATCCCCGCCAGCTTCTCGAACATGCGGAAGTAGTTCTGGAAGGTGATCGTCGCCAGCGTCTGGTTCTCGTTCTCGATCTTTACGCCTTCCTTGGCCTCAACCGCCTGGTGCAGGCCGTCCGACCATCGCCTTCCGGGCATGAGGCGCCCCGTGAACTCGTCGACGATGATGACCTCGCCGTCCTTGACCATGTAGTCGACGTCCCGCTTGAACAGCACGTGGGCCTTCAACCCCTGGTTGACGTGGTGAAGTATCTCGATGTTCCGCGGATCGTAGAGGTTTTCGACGCCGAGCAGCCGCTCCACCTTGGGGATCCCGCCGTCCTCGGTGAGCATCACCGTGCGGGTCTTCTCTTCCACCTTGTAGTCGGTGTCCTTCTTCATGTACCCGATGATCGAGTTGACCCGGGCGTACTTGTCCGTTGCCTCCTCCGCGGGGCCCGAGATGATGAGCGGCGTGCGCGCCTCGTCGATGAGGATCGAGTCCACCTCGTCCACGATCGCGTAGTGGAGCTCCCGCTGGACCATGTCCTCAAGCCGGAACTTCATGTTGTCGCGGAGGTAGTCGAAGCCGTATTCGTTGTTGGTCCCGTAGGTTATATCGCAGCGATAGGACGCCTGCCTCTCGGCGTCGTCCATCCCGTGGACTATGACCCCCACCGACAGCCCGAGGAACCTGTAGATGGTCCCCATCCAGTCTGCGTCCCGCCGGGCGAGGTAGTCGTTGACGGTGACCAGGTGCACTCCGCGTCCAGTGAGCGCGTTGAGAACTATGGGGAGGGTGGCTGCGAGCGTCTTTCCCTCGCCCGTCCGCATTTCGGCGATCTTCCCTTCGTGGAGGACAACCCCGCCCACGAGCTGGACATCGAAATGCCGCATCGACAGGACGCGCCTCGAAACCTCCCTGACGACCGCAAACACCTCGGGGAGGAGCGAATCGATCGGCTCCCCGTTGTCTGCCCGCTGACGGAACTCGGCCGTCCGCGCCGCCAGCCGGTCGTCGGGAAGGGCCTGAACCTGGGCTTCAAGCTCGTTGATCCGTCGAACGAGGGGGGCGATTCGCTCCAGCACGCGCTCGTTCTGCGTGCCGAACATTTT
>JAENIX010000163.1 GCA_016844415.1 Actinomycetota bacterium
TCAAAGCCGGTTGATCACCGAGGAGAGGACGCCGGCGCCGAAGCCGTTGTCGATGTTCACGACCGCGACGGTCGGCGAGCATGAATTGAGCATCCCGAGGAGGGCCGAGACGCCGCCGAAGCTCGCCCCGTAGCCGACGCTTGTGGGGACGGCGATCACCGGCTTGTCGGTAAGGCCCCCGACGACCGAGGCGAGCGCCCCTTCCATCCCGGCGACCACGACGAGGACGCGCGCAGACAGGAGCGCTTCCTTCTGCAGAAGAAGCCGGTGTATCCCGGCGACGCCGACGTCGAAGAGCCGCTCGACCCGGTTTCCCAGGAACTCCGCCGTGACGACCGCCTCCTCCGCGACGGGGATGTCGGAGGTCCCCGCAGTCACCACCAGGATCGTCCCCTTCCCCTGTATCTTCGGCTTGCCGGAACGGATCACGGCGCAACGCGCCTCCGGATAGAGGACCGCCTCGCGAAAACCCCTGCGGACCGCATTCTGCTTGGCGGGACTCAGGCGCGTGACGAGCACGGCGGCGCCGGTCCGCCGCATCGCGCGTGCGATGGCGGCGATCTGCGCGACGGTCTTCCCCTCGCCAAGGATCACCTCCGGGACCCCCTGGCGGATCGCACGGTGGTGATCGACATTCGCCATCCCCAGGCTCTCGAACGGCAGGGAGCGCATCTTCCGGAACGCGGCGTCCGCGGACGTCTTTCCCTCGGCGACCTCCTTGAGAAGCTTCCGCAGTCTGTCCCCTGTCATTTCTTCCCCTCCTCCCGGTCCATTCCCGGGCTCTTCTCGGCCACTTCGCCTTCCTGTTCCGTCACGAGAACCACCCGGACCTCAAGGACCGCGCGGTCGGAGGCTCGCGTTACCATGAGGGTGGCGGACGGAACGGAAAAAGTGTCGCCCGCGGACGGGATCTTCTCAGCCAGCGATATCAGCATCCCCCCCACCGTCGAATAGTCGCCCTCCGGGAGGGGAACCCCGATCTCCTCCTCGAAACGCCGGATCTCCATGCTCCCAGGCACGATGAATTCGCCCGGGGCGATTTTCTTATGATATTCCACCCCGCGGTCGTATTCATCCTCGATCTCGCCGACGATCTCCTCCACCACGTCTTCGGCCGTCACGATCCCCGTCATGCCGCCGAACTCGTCGACGACCACCGCAAAGGAGGTCTTCTCCTCCTGGAAGCTCCGCATCAGCTCGTCTATCGGCATCAACTCCGGGACGAAGAGCGCCTTGCGTAGCAGGGGGAGGATGGGGGCCTCGGGAGGACTCCCCACCGCGTCGAACAGGTGAAGGAAACCGACGACCTGGTCGATCCGTTCCCTGTATACCGGGTAGCGGGAATAACCGCTGCGCGAGGCCAGCAGCGCCGCATCGCGGCAGACCGCTTCTTCCGGAAGCGCGACGACCTGGGCCAGCGGGCGGAAGATGTCGGCGACCTTTTTCTCCCCGAAGTGGAACGCGCGGCGCACCATCACGCGCTCGTGTGGTTCCACGTCCGACCCCGTCCGGCTCATCTGGAGAATCAGCCGCAGCTCCTCCCGCGTCACCATCCCGTGAAGGGGAGGTACCCCGCCGAACGGCCTTGAAATCACACGGGCGAAGAAAGATGCCGCCGCGACCAGCGGGTAGAGCGCTATCCGAGCGTACCAGACGAACCGCGCGGCCCCTCCCACCAGGGCGTCCGCGCGAGGCTGGGCGAAGCTCTTCGGAACGATTTCGCCGAACAGGATCACCAGCGGGGTGATCGCGGCGATTGCCAGAAGCTCCGCGTGCTCGCCGAAATGCTGGAGAAATTTTGACGTGGCGATGATCGTGGAGAGGACGACGAACAGGTTCGTCCCGGTGAGCGTCGTCGCGATGGCCTCCTCCGGGCGGGAAAGCAGCTTCAGCGCGATGTCCGCCCCCCGGTCGCCCCGCCTGGCCCGCTCGGTGAGCTTGTGGTGGTCCGCGCAGACAAGCACCATCTCGGCGCCCGTGAACAACCCTTCCATCAGGAGGCAGAAGGCTATGGCGGCGAGGAATTCCACTGTCAGCTCTCCCCTCCGCCGGTTTCCCGCACGCCGACCTCGACGATGCGGATGCCTTTAAGCCTCTCCACCGTGAACCGATGGGATCCAAGCACGATCGAATCGCCCCTGCCGGGAAGCCGCCCGAACTCGTGGAGCAGAAGCCCGGCGACGGTGTCCCACTCCTCGTCCGGCAGCTCCGTGTCGAACTCCTTGTTGAAAAGGCGCATGTTCGTCTTCCCCAATACGCGGAACGTCCCGTCCGGACGGCGGACGATCTCCTTCTCATCCCGGTCGTGCTCCTCACGGATGTCGCCGAACAGCTCTTCCAACACGTCCTCCATCGAAATGATCCCGACCAGTTCTCCGAACTCGTCGACCACCAGCGCGAGGTGGACCTTTATCTTCTGGAAATCGCGCAGAATCAACGGCAGCCGCTTCGACGCCGGTATCACGAGTGGAGGCTTCACGAGCGCACGCCAGTCGACGTCGTCCTTGCCCTCCCCCATCGAGCGGAGAAGCTCCTTGAAATGCAGGACGCCGATCACGTTCTGCCGCACCCCTTCGTAGACCGGGATCCGGGACCGGCGGTACTTGCGGAACTGCGACAGGAGCTCTCCGTAGGGAAGTTCGGCGGGAACCATGAAAACGTCCGCGAAGGGAGTCATGATCTCCCCGGCCCGCCGGTCGGTCAGCTCGAATATGTTGTGTATGAGCTCCTTCTCCCCCGGATCGATAGTGCCGGTTTCCTCTCCCACGTCCACCAGGGCGCGGAATTCCTTTTCCGACAGCCCTCCATGTGCCTGCGGGAGCGTCCCTCCCCCTAACAGCCGCAGGATCCACGTGGCCGCCTTATCCAGGAGGAACCGCGCCGGGGATGCGATCCAGGCGAACGCCTTGAACGGCCTGACCGAGATAAGCGACCAGGCGCGGGCGCGCGGCCAGGCGATGCACTTGGGCGCGATATCCCCGACAATAAGGATGCCCAGCGTTCCGATGAACAACGCCAGCAGTTCACCGTGGGCGGGGAACTTCCGTATGAGCCAAGCCGCGATCACGGAGGAGATCGCCACGTTCGCGATCTCGTTGCCTATGAATATCGTCGCGATTATCTTCCCGGGCGCCTCGAGCATTTTTTCTATCGTGCCCGCGAGGTGGTTCCCCTCCTCCCTCCACTTGAGGAAGTCGAGGCGGCGCAGCGCGAAGAACGCCGTCTCCACCGAGGAGAAGAATGCGGATGCGGCGAAAAGGAAGGGCAGCAGCAGTAGTTTCATGGGAAGTATGAAAAGTGGGAGAACCCGCGCGGAAGCTCAGGTCCCGTAAGCCATGAACCGTCGGTCCTGTGCACCCGGACACCTCCATTCCCGTTCACGACGCCGATTGGGAAAGCCCCCGCGGGGAACTTCCGCGAGGTCCGGAGGAAGGCGTCGTGTCTGTGCGGGCGCACGGCCATCAACAGTTCGTAATCCTCCCCGCCGGCGAGAAAGGCGGTCATGGGGTCCTCCCCCAGCTCCTTGGCGGCTTTCCGGAACCCAGGCGATAGCCGGAACGCCTTCTCGTTCAGGATAGCGCCCATTCCTCCGGGCGCAAGCAGGTGGGAGAGGTCGGGAAGCAGGCCGTCGGAGAGATCGATC
>JAENIX010000164.1 GCA_016844415.1 Actinomycetota bacterium
GACCACGAGCGCTGCGCGACGGATGCGCGGCGGATGCGCGCGGCCGAAGATAAGCTGTACCGCTCCGTCCTGGGTGTAAATAAAGCGCGAGGAAAATGAGGGCCAGGTTCTACATGTAACTAATGCGCTAACGGGGACGCACCGCCCAAGAGTACCCTACGGTGCTCCACGACGAAGTGAACCTCCGATGTGGCGCAGGGCGTAGCGGGTGGCTTCCACGAAGCGGCGTATGGAGCGGAGGGATAGATTGCGTCGAAGCGGAATCCGCAGTGAGCGGGCGGAACCGCCCAGCATTACCCTACGGTGCACCACGACGGAGTTAACCTCCGACGCGGTGCAGGTCGCGAACGTAGCTCCGGGGAAGTCCACCCGCGAGCCCGGAGTCCGTATTACGGACAGTTACATGTTGGCGATGTCATTTATCGAAGCACTAAGTTGAAGATTCCGGCGGGCGCGATTCCGTGGGCGCAACCGCCCAGGAGTACCCTACGGTGCGCAAGATGAAGATCCCGGAAGGCGTGATTTCGCTTGCGCAGGGTGCGCTGTTCGCGGGCCTGTACGCCTTGGGGATGCCCGGGTACGGGATCCCGGCGCTTCCTTTCTTCTGCTGGATCCCGTTCTTCATCATCTCGCATTCCGCGGTGGATTCCCGCCGGGCGGCGCTGCGCGGGTTCATGGCAGGCACCGCGGCGAACCTTCTTCTGTTCTACTGGATCGCCTACACCGTCGCGGTTCCCGGCAAGCTGGGGTGGCCCCTGGGCTGCGTTGCGACATTTCTCTCTTCCGCTTACATGGGCCTGTACTTTTCCGCCGCCGGGTTTTTCCTGTTCCGCCTGAACCGCCGGTTCGGCGCCCGCGGCCTCCTTGTTTTCCCAATGGTCTGGATCGGCCTCGAGTACGCGCGGTCGGTCCTGTTCTCGGGGCTTCCATGGGTCCTGTACGGGTACAGCCTCGGAGGAAGCCCGGTCCTCATGCAGGCGGCGGACCTCGCGGGCGTTTTCGGCCTTGGGTTCCTGCTGTCTGCCGCGAACGTCTGCCTGTACCTTGCGGGGGAATCCATATTGCGTGGGGAGCGGCGCCTGGCCGTGCTGCACGCGACGGGCGTCGTCGCCGTAACTGTCTTCCTTCTCGCGTACGGCTCCTACCGGTTGGACGAGTGGGGTAGGCGACCTTCGGGAGGCGGGATACGGGTAGGGATCGCACAGGGAGGAATCGACCAGTCCGTGAAGTGGGACCCCGCCTTTCAACGGCGGACGCTGGAAATTTACGAGGCCTTGTCCCGCGAGGCGAGGTCAAGGGGCGCGGAGGTGATCGTGTGGCCTGAAACCGCGGCCCCGTTCTTTTACTGGTGGGAAGCCGGGTTGAGCCGGGAGGTCGAACGGATGGCGTCGGAGAACGGCGTTCCACTGATATTCGGGGCTCCTTGGTTCAGCCCTTCCGAGGGCGGCGGATATTACAACAGCGTGTTCATCCTGGACAGCCAGGGGATCCTCGGAGGACGTTACGACAAGAGGCACCTGGTCCCCTTCGGCGAATACATCCCCCTGAAAGAGGTCTTATTCTTCGTGAAGAAGCTCACGGAAGGGGGAGAGGACTTCTCCGCCGGCACAGGGCCCGCGCTTTTCCCGGTCGCCGGAGGCCAGGCCGGAGCCTCGATCTGCTACGAGGCGGTCTTTCCCGGGATCATTCGCGATAGCGTTTTCGCGGGAGCGGGTTGGCTGGTCAACGTGACCAACGACTCCTGGTTCGGGGACACCGTGGCCCCGCACCAGCACCTTGCCATGGCCCGGATGCGCGCGGTGGAGTTCCGACGGCCGATGGCCCGGGCCGCCAACGCGGGGATAAGCGCTCTGATCGACGAACGGGGGGAAGTGATTGCCGGCATGGGCCTTTTCCGCTCCGGGGTGGTAGTGGGCGAGATCTTCCCGGGAAAAGGGGAGACGTTGTATGCGAAAACAGGTGAAATCTTCGCAATATCCTGTACTATAATAACTTTTTTCATTCTGTGCATTCTTTTGCGAGGCGTCGATGGGGTCAGGACAGCTGGAAGAAAAGTTCGCCGCGCTTGATTCGCGCCGCACGGCGCTCCGGGGCTATCTTTGAAGTAGAAGGGAAAAAAAGCCGGCTGGCGGAGCTTGAAACCGCGGCTTCGAGGGAAGGGTTCTGGGATTCCCCGGAAAGCGCCGAGGCTCTCCTTAAGGAGCGGAAGGCCCTCGAAACGTTACTTTCCAAGTGGTCCGGCCTTGAGAAATCCATTGGGGACCTGCGCGCCAGCATCGATCTGCACGACGAGTCCGGAGACGCCTCCCTGCTTCCCGAGATCGAACTGCATACCGGGGATGTCGCCAGGGAGCTCGACGAGATCGAGCTCGACAGGATGCTCTCCGGCGATGACGACGAACGGAACGCCATCCTGACGATTCATGCCGGCGCGGGGGGGACGGAATCCCAGGACTGGGCGGAGATGCTCCTCCGGATGTACCTGCGGTTCGCCGACAGGACGGGGTTCGAGATGGAGATGCTCGAACGGCAGGAAGGGGAGGAGGCCGGCATCAAGAGCGCCACGATTCTGCTCAAGGGCGATCACCCGTACGGCTACATGAAGGCGGAAATGGGGGTCCACCGGCTGGTGCGGATCTCCCCGTTCGACGCCAACAAGCGCAGGCACACCTCCTTCGCGTCCGTTTTCGTCTCTCCCGAGATCGACGACACGGTGGAGATCCTGATCAACGAATCCGACCTCAGAGTGGACACCCTGCGTTCCGGCGGAGCCGGCGGGCAGCACGTGAACAAGGTCGAATCCGCCGTCCGGATCACGCATAACCCCACCGGCATCACCGTGCTGTGCCAGCAGGAGCGCTCGCAGCACAAGAACAAGGCGATGGCGATGAAGATCCTGCGGTCCAAGCTCTACGAATTGGAGATGCGTCAGCGCGCCGAGAAGGCGACCGAAGCGCACAAGGCGAAGAAGGACATCGCCTGGGGATCCCAGATCCGCTCGTACGTGCTGGCGCCGTACCGCATGGCGAAGGACCATCGAACCGGCTGCGAGACGGGGAACGTGGACGCCGTCCTCGACGGAGACCTGAAGGAGTTCATCCGGCGGTTCCTGCTCGCCGGAGGGCAGGGAGGGGCAGCGTGAAAGAGGATTGGAACGACCTGATCCGCGAAAGGATACGCAAGGGGGAGGAGATCCGTAACAGCGGAGGGAACCCCTACCCCAACGACCAGAAGGTCGGCTGGACCACTGCCGCCGCATGCCGCGCGGCGGAAGGGTTGAGCGGCGACGAGCTGGCTGGAAAGAAGATCCGCGTCGACATCGCTGGTCGGATCGTCGCTTCCCGCGGGTTCGGCAAGGCGGCTTTCGTCGTGATCGCCGACCGGACCGGGAAACTGCAGGCATACGTCCGGAAGGACAAGGTGGGGAGCGAGGCTTACGACCTGTTCCTCAAGACCACCGAGGTCGGCGACATCGCGTGGTGCGAGGGGACCCTTTTCATCACCCGGACCGGGGAGCTGACGGTCGAAGCGGAGCGGTTCCGCCTCCTTTCGAAGGCGATAAGGCCGCTCCCCGAGAAATGGCACGGGCTTGTGGACGTGGAAACACGGTACCGGAAGCGGTACGTCGACCTCATCGTGA
>JAENIX010000165.1 GCA_016844415.1 Actinomycetota bacterium
TCCTTGCCCCAGTTCTTCTTGTAGGCGTAGGTCTCGGAGTTGTAGATCCCCCGCTTGCGGAACTCGGCCCAGCCCGCGATCTGGTCGCCTTTCATCTTCTCCTTGCCGTTCCAGACCTTCTGCGAGGAGATCTTCGCCGCGATCTCGGCGAATTCCGCGGCGTTGGCGGGCATTTTCTTCGTTTCCGGATCCTCGAAGGAGGCGTAGTAGTCGTACAGGTTGGCAAAGCCCCGGGCCTTCAGCTTCCCTGCCAACAGCCACATCACTTCGATCTCCTCGGCCTTTACCTCCCAGAGTGGCTTGACCACCGGCTGCTGGATCGAGATGTGGCCATGGAGGTTCGCCATGTTGCCGATGATGGATAGCGTCTCCGCCGAAGCGAAGGTGGCAGGCAGTACGATGTCCGCAAACTGGGTCATCTCCGAGGCGTTGGTGACCATGTGGACGAAGAAGGGGATCCTGGCCATGGCTTTATCCCAACGCTGGGCCCCGGTGCAGGAAAAGTTGAAATTGCTCCAGGAACTGATGAAGACCTTGATGGCACCCGGATCTTTCAGCAATCCGTTGGCCACGTTATTGGTGACCACGCCGCTGCCGGGCTTGCCGCCCATCATCGCCGGCATGTCCTTGGCGCCGCGGCCGTCCAGTTTCTTCCCCTTGCCCGATTTCTTGGCCAGTTCGTCAACGTATTTGTCCGCGATCTCCGGGAATTTCTCCACCGGGGCGCCGGAACTCTGGAAGACACCCCCTTCGGTCTCGATGGAACCGAGGATGCCGTTCAGGGCGTAGACCGCCATGGAGGCGTAGGTGCCGCGTGGAGACATCCCCACACCGGGGCCCATGTAGACAGCGGTGGCGCTGCCGCCCTTGCCCATGATACGGGCCACGCGGAGGATCTGGTCCTCGGGGAGCAGGGTCTTCTTGGCGGCCCAGGCCGGGGTCTTGTCCTTCAGCTCCAGGTTCCACCACTTCACCACGCCATGGGTCTGCTTCTCCGCGAAGGCGGCCTCGTCGACCGTGGCGCCGGCCTTGAAGAGGTTCTTGCCGTCCTTGAAGTCGCCGACGAACTCCCTGCTCCACATCCCTTCCGTCATGATGACGTGGGCGAGGGCAGCCGCCAGGGCGCCGTCTTCCCCCGGCTTGATGGGCAGCCACTCGTTCGCCTTGGCGGCCGAGGCGGAGAGACGGGGATCGACGGCGATGACCGTTCCGCGGTCAAGGATGTCGCCGAACTTGGCGATGGCGTTGGGCACCTGGCGGTTGGAGCTCAAGGGGTCGCATCCCCAGACCACCAGGCACTTCGTCTTGGCCAGGTCGTAGTCGCGGTAGCCGAAAAACCCCTGGGTGTACCCGGATCCCATCTTCTCGGCCTCGGCGCAGATGGCGCTGTGGGAGAAGTAGTTGGGGGTGCCGAAGATTTTGGGCAGCGTGCCGTAGAGCAGGTCGGTGGAGGTGGGAGAGTAGCGGCCGCGCATGTACATCAACTTCTCCGGCTCGTTGGCCTTGCGCAGTTCCATCATCTTGTCGGCGACGGTGTCCAACGCCTCGTCCCAGGTGATGGGAACGAACTTCGGGTCGATGCCGCGCCCTTTTTCGGGGCTGGTCCGCTTCATGGGCACCTTGACCCGGTCCGGATCGTACATCTGCTGGACCATCAGGTGACCGCGGGGGCAGACAAAGCCACCATTGGCCTTGGAAAACCGGTTTCCCCGGGCCTTGACGACCCGCCCCTCCTGGACGAAAAACTCCACCGGACACCAGGCGGTGCACCCCTGGCAGGTGGAGGGCACCCATTCGGCATTGGGCGCAGCAACCGCCTTGGAGGGAGGTGTTTCGGCAAACGCGTTCAATCTCGGTACGCCGACGACCGCGACGGCCCCGGCCGCAACGGTCATCTTGAGGAACTCCCTGCGTCGAATCTTCATCCGGGCCTCCTTGTCATGTGCATTCCCGCCCTCGTGAGGCTACTTTTTATGGCACTTCGAACAGCTACCCTTCACGCTGAAGGCTTTCTTCCCGTCGTGACAGGCGCCGCACGATTTTCCCTTTTGCATTTCCTTCATCGTGACCTTCTTGTGCTGCTTGGCGGACAGGAAGGGATCGGGGTGGCACGCCTGGCAGGCGATTCCCGCGTCATCGACGTGGAGGCTGTGACGGAAGAGCACCACGCCCCCCTTGTTCTTGATGGGAATATCCCCTCCGCCGGTTGCGGCAACAGCGCCGCCCGCGAAGAGCAGAACGGCACACGCGGCCGAAACGATCCTCCGTCTCATCCCGTCCCTCCTATCGGTTTGTTTTCCGGGCAAGCGAATAATGTATACTGCATACCACAAACCTCAAAAAGCGGATATGATTTTTTATCCCGACTTCGCATGGAGGAATTCCCCCTTGTTCGCTTCCCTCGAAGACACCATCGCCAGGGCCGCCGCGCTCGTCCGTGCCCCGCGGAAGTCCAGGGCCGTACCCCTTACGGAGGCCGGGGGAGAAGTCCTGGCGTGCGATATCGCCGCGGACCGGAACATCCCCCCGTTTCCCCGGGCGGCGATGGACGGCTTCGCCGTCGTATGGACCGGCAAGGAAGACCGGACCTCGTACCGGGTGATCGGAACGGTCGCCCCAGGGACCCGCTGGAGCGGCGAATGCGCTCCCGGGGATTGCGTCAAGATCATGACCGGGGCCGCCGTGCCGCCGCCCTTCGACACCGTGATCCAGGTCGAGCAGTCGCAGACCGGCGCCGACGGGTTCGTCCGGTTCACCGACAAGGCCCCGCCCGGACAGCACATCGCGCCGGAGGGGGACGACGCCCGCAAGGGGGAGGTCCTCATCCCGACCGGCACCGTCCTATTTCCCCGCCACGTCGCCACCCTCGCCGCCGTCGGGCAATGGGAAATCCCCGTCTTCGAACGACCCTCCGTCACCATCCTGCCGACCGGGAGCGAACTGAGGGAACCTTGGGAGCCGGCCGAAGGCCCCATGATCCGGAACAGCAACGCCCATTTCGTCCGCGCGGCGCTGTCGCGTCTCGGGGCGCGCGAGGTCCACTACGGAGGGATCGTAACGGACGACCCGGAGAGCATCCGGGAGCGGATCCGGGAAGGGTTGGCCGACGACTTCCTCATCCTCTCCGGAGGCGTCTCCGAAGGCGAGGCGGATGTCGTCCCCCAATGCCTCGCGGAGTGCGGGGTGGAGAAGATCCTCCACAAGGTCGCCGTGAAGCCCGGGAAGCCGCTCTACGTCGGAAGGAGCCCCTCGGGGACCGTCGTCATCGGCCTGCCCGGCAACCCCGTGGCCGTGATGGTGCACATGGCGATGTTGGTGAAGCCGCTCTTCCTCAAGGGGAGCGGGGCGAGGGAATACCTGCCCAAGCCGATCTACCTGCCGCTGGCCGGGGAAGCGCACAACCGGAGCATCGGCAAGAAGTTCACGCCCGCCCGGATCGTTTCGAAGGGAGGGAAAAGCGTCGTGGCGGAGATCCCCTCCAACGGCTCCGGGGATTTCATCTCCGCCCTGCGGGCCGAAGGGGTCTTCGAGATCCCCGCCGGCATCTCCCGCCTCGCCCCGGGAGATCTCGTCGGTTTCCATCCCGTGTGGGGGGACCTCTTCCAGGATGAAGGATGAAGCCG
>JAENIX010000012.1 GCA_016844415.1 Actinomycetota bacterium
GCCCAAGGGGGCTCTCCAGCCGATTCCCGGCATTGAGGACGAAGAGAAGATCGGCGTCATGGACGTGGAGGATTTCTCCTGGAAGCAGCTTCTCTCGTCGGACGCCTGCACGAAGTGCGGGAGGTGCCAGGACGAGTGCCCGGCAAACGCCGCCGGGATGCCCCTCTCCCCAAGGGATGTGGTGCTCAAGACAAAGGACCAGATGAGCCGGGAGATTTGCTGGAGCCTCGTCCCCTCATCAGCGAATTTGGACAAGAAGACCGGAAAACCGATCGTCCCGTCTTTTACGTTCGGCGTCCTGTCCCCCGACGAGATATGGTCCTGCACCACGTGCCGCGCTTGCATGCAGGCGTGCCCCGTTCTGATCGAGCATATCGACATGATCGTCGATGTGAGGCGCGGATACGTCACAGCCTCGAAGATCCCAGACGGGGCGCGGACCGCGCTGAAGAAGATGGGGGATACGGGTAACCCCTGGGGGCTTCCGCAGGATGACCGTGTCCAGTGGACCTCCGGGCTCGACGTCCCCCTCGCGGCGGAGAAGAAAACCTTCGAATACCTGTACTGGCCCGGCTGCGCCGGAGCTTACGACCCCCGCAACCAGAAGGTCACCAGGGCAATAGTCTCGCTCCTGTCCCGCGCCGGGGTCGATTTCGCCATCCTGGGCCTCGAGGAGACTTGCTGCGGGGCATTCGCGCGCCCCATGGGTGAGGAGGGGCTCTTCCAGCTTGGAATGGTGGAGATGGTGAAGGAGGTCTTTTCTTCATATAACGTCAGGAAGGTTATCACGCAGTGCCCGCACTGCTTCAACTCCTTCCGGAACGAGTACCCTCAGTTCGGCGTGAATGTTGAGGTCGTGCATCACTCCGTCCTTCTCCGCGACCTGGTCTCCCAAGGCAGGCTCGTTCCCTCCAAGTCCGTCAACCGGCTGGTCGCCTTCCACGATTCCTGTTATCTGGGGAGGCACAACGACATATACGATGCCCCGCGGCAAGCTCTTGGGTCCGTACCCGGGATCACGGTCATGGAGATGTCCAAAACCCGCGAGCTGGCTTTCTGCTGCGGAGGAGGCGGAGGAGGGATGTGGCTCGAACTTCCCGGGAGGCGGATCAATCACCTCCGTTTCGAACAGGCCATCCGCACGGGGGCCAACGCGATCGGGTCGGCATGTCCCTACTGTCTCTCCATGTTCGACGACGCGGCAAAGTTCAACAACATGGACGAGTCGGTGCAGACGAAGGATATCGCGGAGATCATCGCCGATTCCATCTGATACCGTACAGCTGTTCCCTGATCAATCGCCAAAACGCAAATACAATATTAGTTGTATGCATACTATTTATATTTTATCATTGACATATTATATTGTATTATAACAATATATATTGTATCGATTATATTACGCATGCATCCACACGATGCGGGAAGGTAAACCGATGGATGCCGAACAGAAAAACATGCTATCGAAAATACTGAGAAAACGCGTCGAATCCCTTGGATACATATCGCTTAAAAAATTCTACTCCGACAGGAAAGAGCTCGGGTGCAGTTACGAACTTATCCGGCAGGTGGTATACGGCGGGAGAGTTCCTCGATCCGAAACACTCCTGCGTATACTTCACGGGCTGCGATTCACCCCGGCGCAGATTCGACAAGTCATGGAGCTTCATTACAAGGGATACGCCGCGCTGGACAATCTCTCCGGCGTTGCTTCGACCGATTCTGGCGAGGAGAGCTCATCTGCTGTCCAGGAAGAAAGCGAGCAGCCGGGGGCGACGTTATCGCTCCACGACCCATCGGAGATCGTATCAGGGCTGTCCCGTTCCCTCCCCAAGATTCCGCTCCCGGGAAACGAGGACTTCTGGGAAATCGTCCGGCAGGTCACGCGCATCGCGGAACGGAAAGTACAGGATCTCGCGCGAAGGAAGGAGGACCAGCCGCTCCTGTTCGGAAAGGAACCGGAAGCGATATATCACTTCCTCGTCCGCAGGGCGAAGATACCTTCCTACCTGTCGAAAGGGGAGATTCTTTCGCAGGCGTTCCTTCCCGGCATCGACTACCGGGACCGTTTCAGGGGCGCGCTTCTGGGAGCGGCGATTGGGGAAGCGATCGGAAGGCCGGCGCAAGGGCTTTCGCCAAGGGATGTCGGCGAGCTCTACGGGAGAATCGAAGGATACGCTCCGTTGCGCATGCACGGGAAAGACCACGGGACGGATACCGCGCCACCTGCCGCCCTGATCATGGCGCGTTCGCTGCTCGTCCACGGAAGGATCGACCCGGAGGAGATCGCCGCCCGGTTCGCCGCGGCCGCCGCGCGGCCCAGAAGCGCGGCAGAGGCGGAGTTCGCCGCGAACCTCGTCGACCGCGGATACCCGTGGTTCGAGGCGGGAACAAGCGCGGCCGAGAGCATCCCGGCCGCCCGGATCGCCCCGCTCGCGATGCTGCGCGCGGCCGACTTCCGCAGAATGAAGCTGGAAACCGGGATCGTGGCCTCCGTCACCCATCCCAATCCGGCCTCAATCGCCGGCGCGCTGGTCCAGGCGGCAGCGGTCGCCCGCCTCCTGCATACGGAACGAGGAACGCTGGACGTCCTGGGATTCGCACGAGGGATCTCCCCCTGCATCACCGGCATAGAGCCGGACAAGGCGTCGCGCGGCCGTCAGAGCAGGCAGTCCCCCACCCTGTTGAGGAAGCTGGGGACGGAGCTTGCCGCTCTATTGCTGCGGCGCGCGGAAACAGAGGAAATCCAGGAAACGCTGGGGAACGGGACCGCGGTGCACGAGGGGCTGCCGTTCGCCTGGGCATGCTTCCTCCGGTCGCCGGAGGATTTCGGTGAAACGGTGCTCTCGGCCGCCAATCTCGGCAACGATGCTGAGGGGACCGCTTCGCTTGCGGGAAGCATGTGCGGAGCGTACGTCGGTGCATCCGCCATACCGGAAAGGCTTCTTTCGGAGTTTCCGTGGAGGGACGAGGTCGTCACGGCGGCGGACGGGCTTCTTTCCCTCGCGCGCCCGGAATCAGAGAAGGCCGGAGCGACTCCCCCTACCTCATCATGACTTCCTTGGCGATCACCAGGCGCTGTATCTGGCTGGTTCCTTCGTAGATCTGCAGGAGCTTCGCGTCGCGCATCAGCTTCTCCACCGGGTAGTCCTTCATGTAGCCGTATCCGCCGAAGATCTGGACCGCGTCGGTGGTCACGCGCATCGCCAGGTCCGCTGCGAACGCCTTGGCGAACGAAGATTCCTTCGTGTTTCGTCGCCCCTGGTCGACAAGCCAGGCGCTCTTGTAGGTGAGCAGCCGCGCCGCCTCGATGTCCATCGCCATGTCGGCCAGCAGGAAATGGATCGCCTGGTTCATCGCGATCGGCATTCCGAACTGCACGCGCTCCTTGGAGTATTGCATCGCAAGCTCGAACGCCGCCCGCGCCACCCCGACGGACATCGCGGCGACGGTTGGCCTGGCGTAGTCCAGCGTCTTCATCGCGATCTTGAAACCGTCGCCCTCCTTGCCGAGAAGGTTGCCCGCGGGCAGGCGCACGTCCTCGAACAGGACGTCGGCCGTGTCCGAGGCGCGTTGCCCCATCTTATCTTCCTTTTTCCCGGGGGAGACTCCCGGCAGTGACCGCGGCACGATGAACGCCGACAGCCCCTTGTGCCCCTTGGAGCGGTCCGTGGAGGCGAACACCAGGTACTGCGAGGCGTAGCTCCCGTTGGTGATGAAGCACTTCCTGCCGTTCATAAGGTAGAAGTCCCCGTCCTTCTTCGCGGTGGTCGCGATGCCTCCCGCGTCCGAGCCCGCCCCCGGCTCCGTGAGGCAGAAGGAGGCGAACCAGAATTCCCTCGCGAAGGGGGCGACGAACTCCTGCTTCTGCTCCTCCGTCCCGGCTTCTGCTCCTCCGTCCCGGCGAGAATGATCGGCGTCAGGCCCAGCCCGTTGCATGTCAGGGAGGTAGTGATCCCCGCGCATCCCCAACCGAGCTCCTCCTCGATGAGGCAGGCCTCCAAGGCGCCCAGGCCCAGGCCTCCGTAGGATTCCGGTATGAACCCGGTCATAAGTCCCAGTTCGAACGCCTTCTGAAAGATCTCCTTCGGGAACCTCCCATCCCGGTCGCACTCCGCGGCCTTCGGGCGGATCTCGTTCGCCGCGAACTTGTGCGCCATGTCCTGCAGCGCGATCTGCTCCTCCGAAAGATCGAAACCGATCATTGTCATCTCCCTCCTTCCGAAGGTAAGGAATCCTTCAAACCTGCCGCGAAGATGCGGTAAATCTCTTCGGCCGCCTCCGCCGGGTCGTATTTCCGTTTCCGCGACAACACATATGCGAGCGAGATCTCGTCAAGGGCGCCGAAGATCGCCCGGCGGGCAAGCGTGACGTTCAGGTCGCGCCGGAAGATCCCCTCCTTTTTACCGTCCTCCAGAATCCAGCTTATGATGTCCAGGTATTCGAGAAATTTCACCGGCACGTATTCCTTCATGAACTTGTTGCTCTGTCTCAGTTCCACCTGCATCACTTCAATGAGGCCCGCCTCCCGCACCAGCAGGTCCATGTGGTTCCTTATGAAAATCCTGAGGCGTGAAAGCGCATCCCCCCCTTCCGCGACTCGCGCGCGTACGTCTGCCACGACCTCTCCCATCTTCTCCTCGAAAAGCGATATGAGGAGGTCGTCCTTGTTCTTGAAGTAAAGATAGATCGTCCCGTCGGCCACACCCGCCTGCCGGGCTATCTCCGAAATCTTGGAGTTGAAGTACCCTTTCCGGGAAAAGATCATGATCGCGGCGCGGAGGATCCGGTCCCGCTTCCCACCTCCCCCGCCCTGTGGGCCACGCCTGGCCATCGCGCCTCCGATTGAATGAACCATCATTCACTAAATGAGTAACATTTTACCGTGAGCGCTGTCAAGTGGACAGCACCGTGCATCAAGCAAGTATCAGGGCTTGACTACTCGCGGTAGCCGAGGCGGATCGACAGCATCTTCGCGCAGCGCAAAACCTCGGGGCCGACCGACTGTTCGATCCTGTCGATGGAGAGGCGGTGGGCGGGGCCTGAAACACTTAATGCCGCGATCACCTTCCGCGTGTAATCCCGAACCGGGGATGCGATGCAGCACAGGCCGTCCTCGAACTCTTCCTGGTCGATGGCGTACTCCTTCTCCCGCACGACCCCAAGGACATTGAGAATCTCCTCGGAGCTGGTGATCGTGTTCTTGGTGAAACGCGGAAGCTCCGAGTGGAACCGCCTCCGAAGTTCCTCCTCCGAATCGAAGGCGATCAGCGCCTTCCCCGCCGCTGTGGCGTGGACCGGCATATGGAGGCCGACGCGGGAAACGACGCGTACCGTGGATGTGGTTTCCACCGCATCGAGATACACCACTTCGTTGCCGCGTATGATGGATATGTAACTGGTCTCGGCGGAGCTTTCGGCAAGCTCGCTGAGAATCGGCTGCGCCTGCTTCAGAAGCCCCCTCTGATGTATGAAAGTCTGGCCGAGCTCCAGGCATTTGATCCCGAGCCGGTAATTGTCGTTGGTCCTGTTCTGTTCTATGTAATTCCGCGATTGCAGGGTCGCCAGTATCCGGAAAACGTTGTTCTTGTGCAGTTTAAGTTTTTTGCTCAGCTCCGTTACGCCAAGCTCGTCCATCTCTCCGCGAAACTCCTCAAGGACGTCAAGGGCGTGGGCGACCGACTGTATGATATAATTCGATTTATCTCGGCGTACCATATCTCGACCCTCCACCGATTGATGGTTTTGCTTACGGGATAACAAAACAATGTTACATATATTCTATAACATGAAAGCGTGTCAAATGGAAATATAACAGAGTAATTATGTGGGGTTTGTGGTCGGCCCGTCGAGATATGGCTTTAATTAATCGATACTATTGGAATATTAAGATAAGCCGGGGCCCTGACCCGTAATAAAACAAAATGGATTTCATTTGAATTTTTGTTTGGCGGCGCCCGGCATCCCCCTCATTCTGGTGATTTCCGCTTTTAATGAATCTCTGTACGGATAGTTCGGAACATTTTCCAGTAATGCTTCCCAAGCTCTGATACCCCCCTCAACGTCGCCCTTGTCCTGGAGAAGGATGATCCCCAGGTTATAGCGCGACTGGGGGTGCCGCGGGTCGATCGAAATGACCTTCTTCAGTTCCTCCACGGCCATGTCCGGGTTGCCGGACCGGCGGTAGCAGATCGCCATGTCGGTCCTCACGTTCACGTTCCGGGGATCGAGAGTCAGCGCTCTCCGGTAATGTTCGATGGCCATGAGATCCTGCCGGGTGTCGAAGTAGAGGTTGCCGATGTTGACGAGCGCCTGCAGGTTGTTCGGATCCTTCTTCAGTATCTCCTTGTAACTCTCGATCTGGGAAATGGCGTTCAGGTTGATGGTCTCCGCCTCACCCGCCGGAGGCGGCGACTCCTTTTTCTTGCGGCACGCGGCGGGAGCCGAGATAAAAAGCGCCAACAAGCACAATGCCATCGCCTTCCGCGGCAGTCCCGGACCGATCCGGCTACGTGTCATAACGGATTCACCTCGAGTGGATCCCTGCACGCTTCCAGGAGATCCGATACCGTTTTGCTCCCCGGCGGCACTACCGCCGAAGCGGCTATTTCCGAGGCGGGCAGCAGGCAGAATCGGCGTAACGCCATCCGGGGATGGGGAACGACGAGGTCCGGCCTTCGCACCACCCTGTCTCCCATAAGAAGTATGTCCACGTCCAGCTCCCTCGGTCCCCATCTTTCCCTCGTTTTCCTCCCCGCAGACGCCTCCACTTCCTTCACGAACGCCAGCAGCCTGCCCGGCGAAAGACCGCACTTCCCGCGGACCGCGACGTTCAGGAACCGCCGCTGCCCCTTCTTTCCCCACGGCTCCGATTCATATACGCGGGAAACACGCAAGATCTCCACTTCACGGGAGATCAGATCGATGCCTTCCCTCAGCCGTTTTTCCCGCCTCCCGACATTGCTGCCCAGCAGGAGGAGCACGTCGCCCTGAGGAGGCCCGGCTAGAACCCGATCTTCCTTATCCTTTCGATCGCTTCCCGTATCCGCCCTTTCTCTTTGGTCAGCGCCATCCGGATATACCCTTCGCCGCTCGCGCCGAATCCGTTTCCCGGCGTCGTCACGATTCCGGCCCTGGTGAGCAGGTGCTCGCAGAAGGACGACGAAGTATATCCCTTCGGCACCGGGATCCACACGTAGAACGTGGCCCGGGGCGTCACCGGGTCCAGGCCCAGTGAGCGCAGGCCCGGCAGGAGAACGTCCCTGCGTTCCTGGTACGTCTTCCTGATGGCGTCGGCGGCCTCCTCGCCGGACTCAAGCGCGGCGATGCCGGCACACTGAATGGCCTGGAAGACCCCGCTGTCCACGTTGGTCTTCACCTTCCCCAGCCCTCCCACGAGCTCCGGGTTACCCACCGCAAACCCGATGCGCCAGCCCGTCATGTTGTAGGTCTTGGACAATGAGTGGAACTCTATGCAGCGCTTCTTCGAACCCGGAAGCTCGAGGATGCTCATCGGCTTCACGCCGTCGAAGTAGATTTCCGTGTACGCGACGTCGTGGGCCACGACAAGGTCGTGCTCCTCGGCGAAGGCGAGAACCTTCCGGTAGAACGACCTGTCGGCGACCGCCGATGTCGGGTTGTTCGGGTAGTTGATGAACAGGATTTTCGCTTTCGCAAGGACGCGGGCGGGGATCCTGTCCAGCTGCGGCAGGAAGCCGTTCTCCCGCTTCAGCGGCATGAAGTGGGACTTCCCGCCGGAGAACATCGTGGCGATGTGGTACACGGGGTACCCGGGGTCGGGGACAAGAACGACGTCTCCCGGATTGACGAAGGCCAGAGGGAAATGGGCGATCCCTTCCTTGGAGCCGATGAGCGCCACCACTTCGTTTGCGGGATCGAGCGACACGCCGAACCGCTCGCCGTACCACTTCGCCGCCGCGGCCCGGAACTCGGGCAGCCCTTCGTAGGAAGGGTACTGGTGATTCGCGGGCACCGCCGCCTCCCGCTTCATCCTGTTCACGATGAATCCGGGCGTAGGGTGGTCCGGGTCCCCCACCCCGAGGTCGATGATGTCCATCCCCCTGGCCCGCACCTCCTGCTTCTTCCGGTCGAGCTCGGCGAACAGGTACGGCGGAAGCGCCTGGATCCGGCGCGAAAGCGTGAAGCGGCTCATGATGATGTCTCACTCCTTGAAAGTGATGTCATTGCGCTACAACGCGGTTGGTCAGGGGTCCGATCCCTTCCACATCCACCGTCATGACGTCGCCGACCTTTACCGCACCTACCCCGGGAGGCGTCCCGGTGGCGATCACGTCTCCGGGGAAAAGCGTCATGACGTGCGAGACGAATTCGACGAGCCGGTATACGGACGCCGCCATCTCCCTGGTGTTTCCGTCCTGCTTCGTCTCTCCGTTGACAATGCACCGGACCCGCAGGGCGGCAGGATCCATCTCCGTCTCGATCCACGGCCCGATCGGCGCAAACGTGTCGAACCCCTTCGCGCGGGCGTACAGTCCGTCCTTGACCTGCAGGTCGCGCGCGGTCACGTCGTTGATGCAGGTGTACCCCAATATGAAGGACCGCGCCTCCCGCTCACCTACATCCCTGGCCGTCCTGCCGATGACGACCGCCAGCTCCGCCTCGTAATCCACCCGCTGCGACGACCGCGGATACACCACGTCCCCTCCGGGGTGGTTCAAGGCCGAGGGCGACTTGAGAAAAATCAGCGGCTCTTCAGGAATCTTCTTTCCCATCTCGCGCGCGTGGTCCTTGTAGTTCAGTCCCACCGCCACGATCTTGGAGGGAAGTACCGGCGCAAGCAGGCTGACCGCGGAAAGATGGAAGCGGCTCCCGGTGAAGCGGATGCCTGAAAAAGGAAGGCCATGAATCTCGCGGATCTCTTCGCCGTCCTCGCCAAGCACACCGTATCCGTTCCTTCCCGACTCCTCGAACCGGACGATCTTCATTTCGCCGGCAATCCGAGCACGGCGCGCATGTCGTACAGGCCGGCGGACTTTCCCGCAACCCAGGCGGCGGCGCGGACCGCTCCGCGGGCGAACGTCTCCCTGCTGTGCGCGCGATGGGTGATCTCGAACCGTTCACCTATTCCGCCGAAGACGAGCGTGTGCTCCCCGACGACGTCGCCTGCGCGCACGGCGAACACCCCGATCTCCTTCCGGGTGCGTTCGCCGACCATCCCCTGCCGGCCGTAGATTCCCGCATCCTTCATGTCGCGACCGAGAGCCCCCGCGACGGCGTCGGCGAGCTTCACGGCGGTTCCCGATGGGGAATCCTTCTTGTAGCGGTGGTGGACCTCGACGATCTCCACGTCGTATTCGTCTCCCAGCACCTTCGCCACGTCCGCGGCCACCTGGAACATCAGGTTGACGCCGACGCTCATGTTGGGCGAAAGGACGCACGGGATAACTTTCGCGGCGTCCCTCACTTCCGCCTGCTGCTCCGGCGTGAGCCCCGTGCTTCCGATGACGATCGCCTTCCCGGCGGCCGCAGCCTGGCGCGCATGCGTGACGGACGAAGATGCGTGGGTGAAATCGATCGCCACGTCGGCCGACGCGATCGCCTTCGGGAAGTCGTCGGTCACCTTCACTCCGGCCTTGCCTGCGCCTGCCGCCTCGAAAGCGTCCAGGCCCAGCAGCGGGTGCCCCTTCGCCTCCACGGCGCCGGACAGCTCAAGCCCGAACGGGCGCTCCTTCATGACGGCGAGGATAGCCCTTCCCATCCTTCCCATCGCCCCGCAAACCAGGACGCGCGCCATATCGATCCCTACACCAGCCGCATGTCGGAAAGGACGCTGGCCAGCTTCTTCCGGCCGGCGTCGGACATGGGGCACATAGGCAGGCGAAACTCCTCCCGGATCATCCTCATCATCGCAAGCGAGGTTTTCGCCGGGATCGGGTTGGTCTCGATGAACAGGACGTGGAACAGCGGCCAGAGCCGGTAGTGGATCTCGCGGGCACGGGAGAGCTCTCCCATCACGAAAGCGTCGTACAGATCCGCCATCGCCTTCGGCGCCACGTTCGATGTCACGGAAATGACCCCTTTCGCCCCGAGAGCCATCATCGGGAAAAACAGGCCGTCGTCTCCCGAAAGCACGCAGAATTTCTTGGGGGTCATCCGGAGAATGTCGCAGACCTGCGCCAGATTCCCCGACGCCTCCTTCACTCCCACGATATTCTTCACCTCCGCGAGGCGCGCCACCGTCTCGGCGGCCATGTTCACCCCGGTCCGCCCGGGGACGTTGTAGAGGACGATGGGAATGTCGGAGGACTCGGCAACCGCGCGGAAGTGGCGGTAGAGCCCCTCCTGCATCGGCTTGTTGTAGTACGGGGTGATGACGAGGGCTCCGTCGGCGCCCGCCTTCTTCGCGTACCGGGTCAGCTCGATCGCCTCTTTCGTGTTGTTCGAGCCCGTTCCCGCGATCACCGGAACACGTCCGTCGACCGACTCGATGACGATGTCGATGACCGCCTTGTGCTCGTCGTGCGACAGCGTCGCCGACTCTCCCGTCGTCCCGCACGGCACGATCCCGTCCGTACCGTTGCGGATCTGGAAATCGACCAGCTTCTTAAGGGATTTCCTGTCCACCTTCCCGTTCAGAAACGGCGTGACCGTCGCGACTATGGCCCCGTGAAACATCTTTGTCTCCCCCTCCACTAATAGCGGTACGATTCCCGGTACATGACTCCGTCGCAGGACCACGAGGTGTCTCCCTCCAGGTAGACCTCCCCGAATCCATCCCTTTCCGTATCGAAGTGAATCGTGAGCGTTTCCCCGCCGCGCGTCCGGATCCGGACCGGCGGCCTGGCATGACCGTGCAGCGCGGAAAGTATCCCTGCCGCCACGGCGCCGGTCCCGCATGCAAGCGTCTCGCCTTCGACCCCTCGCTCGTAGGTGCGGATATTCACATCTCCGTTCCCTACCCGGACGAAGTTCACGTTCGTCCCGCGGGGGGCGAAGACGCGGTGCGTGCGGATCCCCTTTCCCGTCCCCATGAGGTCGATCTTCTCCAGGTCGCGGACGAACAGTACGGCGTGCGGCACCCCGGTATTGAGGAACGAATATGCGATCTTCTTTCCTCCCAGCGTGAGGGACCTCGACAAAGCGAGGCCGTGAGGCGGCGTCATCTGGAGCTTGACCCGCCGCCCCGAAACCTCCGCCCGGATGAGCCCCGCGTCGGTTTCGAACCCGAGAGTCCTGCCCGCGATCTTCCTCTCCACGGCGAAGCGCGCGGCGCAACGTCCGCCGTTTCCGCACATCTCGGCCCGGGAGCCGTCCGCGTTGAAGAACCGCCAGCGGAAGTCCGCGCGGCGCGAATTTTCGATGAAGATCACCCCGTCGGCGCCGAGAGAGCGGGAACGGTCGCAGACTTTCACGACGAACGAGGGAAGGCCGACGCCGCGCATTATCCCCTGCCTGTTGTCGATCAGCAGGAAGTCGTTCCCGCTGCCGTTTATCTTGGAAAACGGAATTCCGTTCTTCATCCGATCTCCGAATTGAAAGAATAATTCCTGTAAATTGTAGCAGATCCGGGATGCATCCTTACAGAATCCGCCCCCGCTTCTTCCCGCGTCCGAGAAGGAACGTGGCCGTCCGCTCCCCTTTCGAGAGATCGCGCGGGCCTTCCCTTTCACGGACCACTTCGAACCTCCTCCCGGAGATCATGACCTCGGCCGCCCTGGGACGCGAATTGTAGTTGGACGACATCGAGAACCCGTATGCCCCGGCGCTCATGACTGCGAGGAGGTCCCCCGACCGGTAAAGGGGGAGCCTGCGGTCCTTCGCAAGGAAATCCCCCGACTCGCAGACCGGCCCGACCACATCCGTCAAGGCCCTCTTCTCCGGCGCGCGCCCGACGGGGACGACGGCGTGATACGAGCCGTAGAGGGAAGGCCTGGCCAGGTCGTTCATGGCCGCATCCACGATGAGGAAGCGTTTCTTCCCCTTTCCCGCCGTGGCGGGCGCGTCCTTCGTGTAAAGCACTCGTGTCAGCAGGATCCCCGCGTTGCCCACGAGCACCCTGCCGGGCTCGAGCACCAGGGTGACGGCAAGTCCCGAGAACGCGCGCACGACCGCGTCCGCGTACTGCTTCGGATGAGGAGGGAGCTCGTCGTTGTAGGTGATTCCCAGGCCGCCGCCGATGTCCACCAGCCGTATGGGCATCCCCTTGCGCAGGAGCTTTTCCACCAGGAGCCGGACCCTCTCCGCGGCGTCGACGAACGGGGAGATCTCGGTCAGCTGGGAGCCGATGTGGCAGTCGACGCCCACGACCTCGATGTTTTTCCTCCTTGCCGCCCACTCGTAGTCACGCATCGCCTGGCCGATGTGGATCCCGAACTTGTTCTTCTTGAGCCCCGTGGATATGTACGGATGCGTCTTCGGGTCGACGTCCGGATTCACCCGGATCGAGATCGGGGCGCGCTTCCGCATGCGGCCGGCCACCGAGTCTATCGTCTCCAGCTCCTCGCGGGATTCCACGTTGAACATGAGGATCCCGCAGCGCAGGGCTTCCTCGATCTCCCAGATGTGCTTCCCCACCCCCGAGTAGACGATCTTCGAGGGAGGCGCGCCGGCGGCGAGCGCCCGGGAAAGCTCGCCGGCCGACACGATGTCCACCCCGCTGCCCAGGTTCGTGAACGTCCGGATCACCGACCCGTTGGAGTTAGCCTTCATCGAGTAGCAGATGAGGTGCGGCATCCCCGAGAACGCCTCGTCGAACACCCGGTAATGGTGTGAGAGCGTGGCGTGGCTGTACACGTACGCGGGGGTACCTACCGTCTCCGCGATCCTGCGCAGCGGCACCGCCTCGCAGTGAAGCTCCCCCCGCCTTGCCTCGAAATGATGCATCGGATCACCTCTACGAATGATGAATGAGAAATACCGTGCCGGACGTCTGCAGCGGCTCCGGCTTCGCCTTGCGGCCGCAGCCGTGCGCGGCGCACAGCGCCACGATCAGAAGCAGGCCTGCGCAGGCCCTCCGGATCCGACCGCTCATTTTTTCTTCAGCTCTTCGAGGCGCCGCCTAACCGTCGCCGGACCGGTCCCGCCACGGGTGTTCCGGAGGCGGACGGAGTGTGAAAGCGAGATGGCGTCCCGGACGTCCTCCCCGATCGCCGGGTGGAAGGACCGCAGTTCCTTAAGACCCAAATCCTTGAGCCGCTTTCCACCCTCCTCGCAGAAACGGACGATCCTGCCAGTGATCTCGTGGGCTTTCCGGAATGGGACCCCCTTCCGCGCCAGGTAGTCCGCCAGATCGGTCGCGGTGAGGAACCCGTCGTCGCAGGCGGCGCGCATCCGTTCTTCGTTCACGGTCATCCCCTCGAGGAGAAGAGCCGCGCCGATGAGCGACTCCTTGACGGTGCGCGCGGAATCGAACACGGGTTCCTTGTCCTCCTGCATGTCCCGGTTGTATGAAAGGGGAAGGCCTTTCATGAGGGTGAGCAGGTTCACCAGGTTGCCGTAAGCGCGGCCCGTCTTTCCCCGGATCAACTCGGCGACATCGGGGTTCTTCTTCTGCGGCATGATGCTGCTGCCGGTGCAGAGCTTGTCCGGAAGGGAGATAAAGCCGAACTCGGCGGAAGACCAGTAGACCATTTCCTCGGTCAGGCGGGACAGGTGCATCATCGCCACCGCGCAGGCGAACAGGAAGTCGGCGACGAAGTCGCGGTCGGAAACGGCGTCGATGCTGTTCTCGCATACGCCGTCCATTCCGAGCTCCCGCGCCACGGATTCCCTGTCCAGCGGGAACGTCGTCCCCGCAAGCGCACCAGCCCCAAGCGGCGAGACGTTGGCTCGCCGCCTCGCGTCCCTGAAGCGCTCCTCGTCGCGCGTGAACATCTCGTGGTACGCCAGCAGGTGATGGGAGAAGAGGACCGGCTGCGCCCTCTGGATGTGCGTGTAGCCTGGCATCACGACGCCTAAGCCCTCCTCGGCCCGGAGGAGGATCCTTTCCTTTACCTTTCCGGCCAAGGCGAGTATGCCGTCGATCTCGTCACGCAGGTAGAGCCGCAGGTCGAGGGCGACCTGGTCGTTGCGGCTTCTCCCGGTGTGCAGCTTTCCGCCCGATTTT
>JAENIX010000166.1 GCA_016844415.1 Actinomycetota bacterium
GTGGTCGACTTCCCCGAGCCGGTCGGTCCAGTCACCAGAACCAGTCCCCTCGGCTTCTTGCACAGCTCCTTCAGCACCACGGGCAACCCAAGCTCCTCGAACGTGCGGACACGGAACGGGATCGTCCGGAACGCGCCCGCAACAGCCCCCCGCTGCAGGTAGATGTTCGCTCGGAAGCGGCTCATCCCCTTCACCCCGAAGGAAAGATCGAGTTCCTTCTCCTCCTCGAAGCGCTGCTTCTGGGCCTCGGTCAGGATGCTGTAGCAGAGCCGCTTTGTATCCTGGGGGGCAAGGGGCTCCGCCGGCAGCGGCATCAGCCTGCCGTCCACGCGTATGGTCGGCGCGATACCGGTGGTCACGTGCAGGTCGGAAGCTCCCTTTTCGTACATGACGCTGAGCATGTCGTGCATCGATAACATGGCGGTTATTTCCCCCTGTTTGCCGTCTAATCGGTGGCGGTCACCCGAAGCACTTCCTCCAGAGTGGTGACTCCCTCCTCGACCTTGGAAAGCCCCGACTGCCGCAGTGTCTTCATGCCGAGCCGGATCGCTTCCCGCTTTACATCTATCGCCGACCCACCGCGCAGGATAAGGTCCTTGAGGTCCTCCTTGACAGGCATCACCTCGTAAAAGGCCACGCGCCCCCTGAACCCGGTCCCGTTGCAGTCGTCGCATCCCTTCCCTTTGCAAGGCTGGGCGTGCTTGATCCGATCCGGCTTCATCCCCGCTTCAAGCAGCGCCTTCGGCAATATCTTCGCATCTTCCTTGCATTTCGCGCATATCCTCCTGGCAAGCCGCTGCGCGAGGATCAGGTTCAGCGACGACGATACCAGGAACGGCTCTATCCCCATGTTGAGAAGCCGGGTAACGGTGCTGGGCGCATCGTTCGTATGCAGGGTGGAAAGCATGAGGTGCCCGGTGAGGGCCGCCTTCACTGCGATCTCCGCCGTCTCGTAGTCGCGGATTTCGCCGACCATGATGATGTCGGGGTCCTGGCGAAGGAAGGAGCGGAGGGCGGCTGCGAACGTCAACCCTATCTCCTCCTTGATCTGCACCTGGTTGATCCCGGCGAAGTTGTATTCCACCGGGTCCTCGGCGGTGGAGATATTGTCGGTGGTCTTGTTAAGGTCCGCCAGCGCCGAGTAGAGAGTCGTCGTCTTCCCCGAGCCGGTGGGGCCGGTGACGAGTATCATCCCGTAAGGACGATGGATGGAGTCCATGAATTCCTTGAGCGCTTCCGCCTCGAAGCCGAGTTTGGTCATATCGAGTTGCAAACTCGACTTGTCCAGGAGGCGCAGCACGGTCTTCTCTCCGTAGATGGTCGGCAGAACGGAGACGCGGTAATCCATCTCCCTCCCCTTCCCCAACTTGAGCTTGATCCGGCCGTCCTGGGGGAGCCTGCGCTCCGCGATGTCGAGGCTCGACATGATCTTCAATCTGGAGACAAGGGCGTTGCGAAGCTTGATGGGAGGGCGCATCACCTCGTAAAGCACCCCGTCCACCCGGTAGCGGATGCGGAACTCCTTCTCGTACGGTTCGATGTGTATGTCAGAGGCCCGTCTTTTGATCGCGTCGGTGAGCACGAAGTTGGCGAGCTTGACGACGGGGGCGTCGTCGACGCGGCTTTCCTGGTCTATCGTATCGAGGTCTTCCTCCCGCACGACCTCCAGGTCCTCGTCCAGCTCGGAGATGATGTCCTTGAACTCCAGCGACTGGTCGAAAAACCTGTTGATCGCGGAGGTGATGTCCTTTTCGGATGCCAGTACGAGTTCCACCGCGTATCCGGTCTTGAACCCGATGGCGTCGATTATCGACATGTTTGAGGGGTCGGCTACCGCAACGATCAGCTTCGCCCCCACCCGGTTGATCGGTAGCGCCATGTGCTTCTGCACCAGGTCCTCGGGGAGGAGGCGGACTACCTCGGCATTGATTTCGTATTTCGAGAGGTCGACCACCGGGACGTTGAACTGGCGGCCCAGAAACGAGAGCAGCTCCTCTTCCTTGATGAAACCGGACTTTACAAGGACCGCGCCGATCCGTTCCTTCGTCTTTTTCTGGGTTTCGAGGGCGTTCCTGAGCTGATCCGGGGTGATGATGTTACCCCGGAGGAGCATTTCCCCGATCTTGGCGGCCATCACGGACATAGAAAAGTCACCAAATAGAAATATAAATTACACTATATTTAAGCATAATATCGTTCATCCGGCTGCAACTGTTTTTCGCGCGACGGAAAGAAATTCCCCACCTGGGACTCTTTTGCCGGTCCATATGAAAAAACTCCTGGCAGCCTGGTGCGCCAGCATCCCCAAGCCGTCGATCGCGGAAATCCTCCGTTTTTTCAGGCGGCGAACGAGCTCGGTACCGCCTTGACGGTAAACTATATCGGCAAAACGGGTGGTTTTCTCTACCGTTTCCACAGGGAAATTTTCCCATTCCCCGCGCAGCCCCAGGGACGTGCACTGGACGATAAGGTCGGCGCCACGAAATTCTTCAACCATCACGGCTGTTTCAAGCTTACCAGCAGATATGTTTGTCCCGGGAAACCTGGGAGATAGAACCGACGCGATCCCCTCGGCGCGCGAGGCGCGCCGGTTGAGGATCGTCATTTCCCTTGCGCCGCTTCGGCACAGTTCGTAGGCGATCCCGCGGGCCGAACCGCCCGCCCCGAGAATGACCACCTTGCGGAAACGCCCGCCCCACCCCGCCTCAGCCACCGCGTCCAGAAAACCTCGCCCGTCGGTGTTTTCCGCGCGAAGCCGCCTCTCCCTTACACGGATGACATTCGCAGCCCCGCATACCTCGACCGCCTCGGACCTCTCGTCGGCGAGAGAGGCCGCCTCTTCCTTGTGGGGAATCGTGACGTTTCCGCCGAGGAAGTTGCCTTCACGGACGACCCGGAAGAAATCCGGGAGATGCCCCACGGGAAGATCCACGCCGATGTACCGAAGCCGAAGGCCGAGGCGGGAGATAACGGCGTTGTGCATAGCGGGGCTTAAGGAGTGGGACAGGGGATGTCCGACGATGAACAGGAGGGACTCCGGCCCTCCCCGCGCGACGACCTGTTCTAAGCGGGTCACCTTTCGAGTTCGAGGTTCCAGTAGGTGAAGTCCACGATGTTGAGGAATGGCAGCCACTCCCGGTGGACGGGACCCCGGAGGGAGAAAGCGTATTCAGGCGTCCAGCGCGGCCTGCCCGGACGCGCGATCATTCGCAGACCCGCCTCATCGGGCAGCATCCCCCCCTTCTTCTTGTTGCACGGCAGGCAGCTGCAGACGATGTTCTCCCACGCCGTCTTTCCACCGCGGGATCTCGGGACGACGTGGTCCAGGTTCAACTCGCTGCGGGGGTGCGTCTTGCCGCAATACTGGCACGTATTGCGGTCCCGGACGAAGATGTTGTGCCTGCTGAAACGGACGGTCCGCTTCGGGACGCGGTCGTAGGCTATGAGCACGACGACCCTCGGGACCCGGATCACTCTCCCGACGAGGCCCACCGCCTCGTCATGGGTGTGGACGGAAAGCTCGCTCCAGGAATGGAAATCGAACATCTCGTACTGCGAGTTTATCGCCCGGGCAAGGCCAGAATACAGGAGGCAGAACGCCCGGCG
>JAENIX010000167.1 GCA_016844415.1 Actinomycetota bacterium
GCCGGCATGCCCGATCCGGACCTCGTCATCCGCACCAGCGGCGAGCTCCGGGTCAGCAACTTCCTGCTCTGGCAGACCGCCTACTCCGAATTCCTTTTCACCGACGTGCTCTGGCCCGATTTCGGCAAGACGGAGTTTCTTCAGGCGCTCGACGAGTACTCCCGCCGGCACCGGCGTTTCGGGTTGACTGAAGAGCAGGCGGACCCTCCGTCCGGAGTGCGATGATGCTCTGGAAGAGAGTCGCCACCGCCGCCGTCCTCGTTCCGCTTCTTGCCGCGGCCGTCCTGTTCGGGAAGGGGTGGCCGTTCACGCTGCTGGTCCTTGCCGCGGCCTTTCTTTGCGCCTCGGAATACTTCCGCATGTTTTTCCCCTCCCCGTGGGACCGGTGGACCGGCGTCCTGGCCGCCGTCCTTGCTTGCGCCTCCGGCTCCGCGCTTCCGTTCCCGGCTTCCCTTGCCGCGCTTCTTGTCTGCGTCGCGGCGGCGGCGTTCCATTTTCTCCCCGCGGATGGGTCGCAGGAGGAAAAGGCGAGGCGGGCGGGACTCTCCGTTCTTGGCGTCGTGTACATCGGGGGGTTCCTGTCGGTCTGGCCGCGGATGCTCCTTCTTCCCGGCGGAGAACACTGGGTCCTCATGGGGATCGTGGCGGTCGCGGCGGGCGACACGCTTGCGTATTTCGTCGGGAAAGCGGCCGGCAAGCGCCCCCTGGCGCCCCGCATCTCGCCCAACAAGACGCTGGAAGGGGCCGCCGGGGGACTGGCTGCCAGCATGCTGTTCGGGGGCGTGTACGCCGCGTTCTTCCTTCCAGGAGTCCCGGCCTGGTATTCCATCTCCGCCTCCGCTGCGGCCGGTGTCGCCGGCCAGTGCGGCGACCTGTTCGAATCGATGCTCAAGCGGGCTGCCGGCGTCAAGGACAGCGGCGGCCTCCTCCCCGGGCACGGGGGGCTGCTCGACCGCGCCGACGGCATCATCGCCGCGGGGCCGGTCCTCCACCTTCTTGCGGTCCTCCATTATCATCCGTTGACGGGAGCCTGATGATGGGAGCTCCGGCAGGCGTGGCCGTCCTCGGGTCCACTGGATCCGTGGGGCGCAGCGCCCTCGAGGTCATCGCCCGGTTCCCGGATAAGTTCCGGGTCACCGCCCTTTGCGCCGGGAGAAACGCAAGGCGGCTCGGGGAACAGGCGCGGCGTTTCCGCCCATCCCTGGTTTGCCTGTCGGATGAAAGCTCCGCGAAGCGGCTTTCAGGCCTCCCCCGCGGGACCCGCGCTGTCTTCGGCGAGGAGGGGATGACCGAGGCTGTATGCGCAACCGGGACGCGCGTCGTCCTTGCGGCCGCGTCCGGGGTCGCCTCGATCAGGCCGGTGATCGCCGCCGCGGGCAAGGGAAAGCGGATCGCCCTGGCCAACAAGGAGCTGCTGGTGATGGCGGGCGAGTTCCTGGTGAAAGCCGCCAGGGCGGGCAAGGCCGGGATACTGCCGGTAGACAGCGAACATTCCGCGGTCTTCCAGGCGATCGAGGGGCATCGGCGGGAGGACATACTTCGCATCATTCTTACAGCTTCCGGAGGCCCCTTCCGGAACCACACCCTCCGTCGCATGCGCACAGCGACCGTGGCCGAGGCGCTGGGCCACCCGGTGTGGCGCATGGGTGACAAGATAACCGTGGACTCCGCGACGCTTATGAACAAGGGGCTGGAGGTGATCGAGGCGACCTGGCTCTTCGGCCTCCCGCCGTCGAGGATAGACGTGCTCATCCATCCGCAGTCGGCGGTGCATTCCATGGTCGAGTACCGGGACGGGAGCCTTATCGCGCAGCTGGGGATCCCCGACATGCGGATTCCGATCGGGTACGCGCTTTCCTACCCGGAGCGTCTCCCCCTGGAACTCCCGAGATTCATGCCGCATCGAATGGACGGGTGGACCTTCGAGCGGCCGGACCTCAGGAGGTTCCCGGCCCTTTCGATCGCATACGCGGCGGCTGCGGCCGGGGGGACTGCGCCCGCGGCGATGAACGCGGCGAACGAGGTCGCGGTCGAAGCGTTTCTTGCCGGATGTATCCGGTTCACCGATATAGTGGGAGTGGTGGAAAAGCTGATGGCCGGCTGGCGGCGGGAAACCGGGCCTGTTACTCTCGCCGATGTCCTCGACGCCGATGTGGTGGCAAGGGACGAGGCCAGGCGGCTGATCTCAGGGAAACGAGGTTACACTAGACGCTGATGGATCTTCTCTCTTCCGCATCGCAATACCTGATGACTCCCGCGGCCTTCGTCGCGGTGCTGGGGATTCTCATCTTCGTGCACGAGTTCGGGCACTTCATCGTCGCCCGCAGGCTCGGCGTGGGCGTTACGAAGTTCTCCCTGGGCTTCGGTCCGAAACTGTTCGGAATCAAGCGCGGGGATACGGAGTACCTGTTGTCGGCGGTCCCTCTCGGAGGATACGTGAAGCTCGTCGGGGAAAGCGATTCCGACAAGGTCCCGGAGGAGCTTCAGGGACGGTCGTTCTCCAATAAGCCTATCCGGGTGAAGATGGCGATCGTCGCGGCCGGCCCGCTCGCGAATCTTTTCTTCGCGGTCCTCGTCTTCTGGGTCGTGTTCCTCGGCGGGGTTCCCGCGCTTACACCCAATATCGGAAGCGTGGTCCCGGATTCGCCCGCGGCGCGGGCTGGCCTCGCCGGCGGAGACGTCGTCGTCCGGATAAACGGGGAGAGCGTCGCCACATGGGAAGATCTGGCCGCCAGGATCCGGAAGGAGGGTGCGGGAAACGAGCTCTCCCTCACCGTCCGGCGGGAGGGCAGGGAGTTCGTCGTGAAGGTTTCCCCCGAGATCCGCGAGGGGAAGAGCATTTTCGGGGAGGCGGTCAGTGAGCCGAAGATAGGCATCGTCGCGGGGCAGGAGATCATTCGCCGGAAGCTGGGCCCGGCGCAGGCGTTCGTCCGCGCCGGCACCGAAACCGGCAGGCTCGTCGAACTCACGGTGATGACCGTCGTGAAACTGGTCACGCGCGTCCTTCCGTCCGAAACCCTCGGAGGGCCGATCCTCATCGCCCAGCTTGCCGGGGACCAGGCGCGGCAGGGGGTTTCCCCGTTCATCTACTTCCTGGGGTTGCTGAGCGTCAACCTGGGGATATTGAACCTTCTCCCCATCCCGATCCTCGACGGCGGGCACATCCTTTTCTTCTCGATCGAAGCGCTCCTGCGCAAGCCGCTGTCTGCTGAGGCCCGGGCCGTCGCGCAGCAGGTTGGGCTGGCCCTCATCCTCATGCTGACGGCTCTCGTTTTCTACAACGACATAGCCCGCCTTGTCGCACGGTAACACCCGTTGATCCTGGCTATCGATACGGCTACGCCGCACGGGGGCGTCGCGCTTGTTTCCGGGGAGAAAGTGCTTTCGCGGGCCCTGCTCCCGGCGGGCCGGCAGGCGTCCGGGACGATACTCGCCGCCGTCGACGGACTTTTCCGGAATGCGGGATCGACGCTTTCAGAAGTGTCCCATGTGGCGGTGTCCGCGGGGCCGGGCTCCTTCACCGGCCTGAGGGTCGGGATGGCGGCGGCGAAGGGGTTCTGCCAGGGCCTGGGCGCTCGAATCGTGCCGGTG
>JAENIX010000013.1 GCA_016844415.1 Actinomycetota bacterium
GATCCTCGTTTTGCTGGGCGCCGTGGCCGCCGGGGTGGCTGTGGGCCTGTCCGGAGGAGGAGGGGGAGGCGGGGGAAGCTCCGGGAGCACCACGGGAACGATCGGCGTGAATTTCTAAATCCGGAGAACGAGATCGAATATCATGGCAAACCCCGCAGTACTTGACGGGAGCGGCGCGGATCCCCTGCCTGACGGCGCGTCCGTCGGCGTGATCGGGGCGGGGCCAGCCGGCTCGTTTTTCGCCCTCCACCTTTTGGCCCTTCTGGGCGAAAGCGGGAGGACCGCGCGCGTTACCTTGATCGACCGCAAGACGTTCTCCTCTTCGGGTCCGTCGGGGTGCAACATGTGCGCCGGGGCGATCGGCCACGCCATGGTGAAAAAGATCGAATCCCTTTCGCTGGCTATTGACGCAAGCGTTATCAGGCGGATCGTCGACGGATACGAAATCCACGGAATGGATGTTTCGGTGACGGTCCGCCATCCGGATCGTGGAGGGATCTACACCGTATTTCGGGGAGGGGGGCCCATGATCCCCCGTGGTGGGGCAAGAAGCTTCGACCAGTATCTTCTGGACGCGGCCGTTTCGCGGGGAGCGGAGTTTTTACATGAGCGCGTGGATGCAGTGGAGAGGGTATCCGGGGGATACCGCCTGACCTTTCCGGGAGGCACGAGAAGGGACTTCGATTTCCTCGTGGGCGCATTCGGAGTCAACAGTTCCATATCGCGCAAGCTTGAGTTCGGGTATGTCCCGCCGGCAACCTGGCATACGGTCCAGGCGGAGATTCCCGCGACCGGGAAGTTCATCGAGGAACGGCTGCGGAACCGGATTCATATAATACCCGGCAGGGGAAAGCGCATCCGCTTCCTCGCGATCACCCCGAAAGACGATTTCCTGACTCTCACCGGTATCGGTGAGCATGTAAAGATCGCCGATCTCGAGAAGGAGCGGATGAAGAACATGGCGTTGGCCTCCCTCATGCCCGAGGGCGCAAATGTCGCCTGCCACTGCCACCCACAGGTCCCGGTGGGCGTCGCATTGCGGCCGTATTCCACGCGGATGGCTATCATCGGGGATGCCTTCATTTCCCGCTATTTGAAGAACGGGATAGAGTCTTCGCACGACACCGCCCGCATACTGGCCGAGGCGATAACCCGCCACGGAATATCCGAGCGGGCTCTCGCGGAACATTTCCACCGCCCCTGCCTGGGTCTGTTTCGATATGATAATGTCTGGGGCAAGTTGCTGTTCGGCATATACGAGGGCATGCTCCGGAAGGGCCGCCTTTCGGACGCCTACCTGGAAGCCGTGAACCGCGAGGCTGCCGGAGGCGATATGGCCCAGGCGCACATACTATGGTCGGTGTTCGCCGGAGACTCTCCTTATCGCGAAATCGCCCGGGATGCGCTTGCCTTCCGGACGCTGTTGAAACTGGCGGGAACTCTTTCCCGGGGAAGATGATACGATGAGAATCGAACCGGCATCCTGGTGGAAAAAGAGGCTTCCTCTGCTTATCACCTGCGGGATTGCCGTTATTCTCCTCCTGGTTTCACTGTTCCGGGAGATGGGGATAGTAGGGACGTTGAGGCTATACAGGACCCAGGCCCAGGTCCTTGAAGAAAACACGAAGTTGCGGGAGGAAAATCGCCGCCTGCAGCAGGAGGTGGAAAAGCTGAGAACCAACGCCTCCTACATTGAGGAAATCGCCCGGAAGGAACTCGGACTCATCGGCGACAAAGAGAATGTCATCGTCCTCGAACATAAAAAGGATGTCTCTTCCGCCCCCCCGGCGAAAAAGTGAACAGGCCGCTCTGAAATATATCCTGCCCGCCGTTTCAATAGTTCACATGCTCCTTTTGCTTCTTGCCCGGCGCGAGAACGCCTGGGCGCCCTGGGGCTTCTGGTGGATGTCCTCCTCGGGAGCCGTTTTCACGTATCTGCTTTTGCGCGACCTGGCCACGACCCGAAAGCGTGACAGGCTTCCGGACTTGCCGGCGATGTTGGCCTGGGGAGGCGCCGCTCTACTGGAGATGAGCGCCTTGTACCCGGAGGTGGCGGAATCCCGCATCGTGCCGGCGGTCTTTTTCCCATCAGTCGCTTTCATGCTTCCACTGGGTCCGGCGGCCTTGTATGCCGCCACGGCCTTCCTATGGCTCCTTTTTAACCCGGACGGTTCCTGGCCGGCGCCGTCATGGTCCGTTTCGATCGCGGTATTGGGAGGCCTGGGTCTGCTTGCAGGCCGGGCGGCCCGCTTGAAAAACGAGGCTTCGGGAACCGGAGAGGAAATGATGGAGGAGGCGATCCACGAAAGCCGCACGCTAATGCATCCCTGGGAGGATCCCGATGCACACGCGGAAGGAGAGACTTCCCCGGCGGCGGTCGAGCGGATGGGGCTCCTGCGTTCCAGGGAGGAACTCATGGACGGCGTGCGCCGGATATTGGAAGGCGTTCTTCCCATCACCGGCGCCGACAGGATCCTTTTCGTCTTTCCATCGGCGGGTCCAGGCCGGGCCTTCCGGATCGGAGCCGAGGCGGTGCGCGGGGGAGAGTCGGAGAGCGGGGAGATATCGATCCCGGACATGTATGCGCCCGTGCGCGAGGCGATGTCGTTCAGGCGAACGTTTTCCGTTGAGGGGAAGGACGCCGGGAAATGGCCCATCGGCCGGGGAGACAGGAAAAGCGTGCGTCCGACCGGTGTGGCCACTGCGCCGGTCTGCATGGAAGAAACCGTTTCGGGAGCTATCCTCGCTCTGCGATTCGCCGATTCGAAGTGGACCGAACCTGTCGGGCAGGTGCTGGAAATCGCGGCGTTTCTCGCGGCGCGCGAGCTGTCGCGGGCAAAGCGGCAATACCGTGTCAACCGGTATCTTGCGGGGCAGGAAAGGCTCCACACGCTCGTCCGGAATATCGCGGAGATTTCCGAGAAGAGGGAGGGCGAGGGCAAGGGAAGTGTTTCCCTGAGAAAAGAGGTCTACCGCGTCACGGTGGAGCAGGCGCGCCGCCACCTGGACGCCGGACGAGTCATCCTCGTGGAAGCGGACCGGGAAGGCAGGAAGGGGCGGATCGGCTGGGAATCGGGGGAAACGTTTTCGGGTGAAAGGGAAGAATGGGCCTCCCTCGACGGCACGTACGTGGAGTGGGTGCTCAAGCAGGGAGTTCATCGCATCTTTTCCGACGGGCAGGCTTCTTCGGGAAAATTCCCCGTGCTTCCCCGGGAATGGTCGAACGGAAGCGACAAGGGATATCTGCTTGTGCCGGTCCCGGACCCGGGAGGGTTTCAAGGGGTGTTGGCGTGCGAGGCCGTGGAGGAACGGCAATTCGACGGGGAAGACGCGGAGGCGGTGAAGGATATTCTCGCCGTCATGCGCATGGGCATCTCTCACGCACTATGGCTGGAAGGACTCGAGCAGGAGGCCAAGAACGACGGCCTGACCGGGCTGTTGAACCGGAAAACCTTCCACCAGCGGCTTGCGAACGTCCTTTCCCGGCTCGACGGGCGGTATCCGTGCGCGGTGATCATGCTGGACATCGATCATTTCAAGAGAATAAACGACACCTACGGGCACCCGGCCGGAGACGAGGTCCTTAAGAAAATATCGGGAGTCATCCTGAAGACCGTCAGGAAAGTCGACATGGCAGGCCGGTACGGTGGCGAGGAATTTTCCTTGTATCTGCACAGCACCGACCGGCCGCACGCCGTCCGGGTTGCGGAGCGGCTGCGGCTGATCATCCGGCAAACAAGGTTTGTCTTCGACAGGAAAGAGGTGGGCGTAACCGCGTCATTCGGCATCGCGTGCCATCCGGAGCACGGCCAGAACAGCGAGGACCTGCTTCGGCATGCGGACGAAGCCCTTTACCGTTCAAAGCAGGGGGGCAGGGACCGGTCAACGGTATACACGATACAGTGAAACGGACCGGGACCGACGATTGACTTATCCCCCTAATGAGTAATAAAGTATCTACTTTATTGCTATTTTCCCTATTTCGAGGAGACGCGTGGACGTAAGGAAAGTCACGGAATCGCTCCTTCTTTCCGGAATAAAACGGAAATTGGCTCAATGGGGGATTTCCCGGGAAATATCCTTTTCCGTTGAAATTCCGCGACAGGAGGAGCATGGGGACTATTCAACAAACGCCGCGATGCAGCTCGCCAGACACTTGGGAAAGAAGGCGCGGGAAGTCGCCATGGAACTGGTGGAAGCCATCCGGGAAGAGGACGAAAAAGGCTGGATAGCATCCCTTAACGTCGCCGGGCCAGGGTTCATCAATATAGTTCTTTCGGACCACGCCTGGAGGGAGGTCGTCGCCACGGTCCTTCGCAAGTCCGAAAGGTTCGGCTCCTCGGAAACCGGGAAGGGGACCAGGGTTCTCATCGAGTTCGTGTCGGCAAACCCCACGGGGCCGCTTCACGTGGGGCACGGCAGGGGAGCGGCGGTGGGAGATGCACTGTCGCGGCTCCTATCGTTCGAAGGGTACGAAGTCGCGACGGAGTATTACGTGAACGACGTCGGGAACCAGATGGACAAACTGGGCCGTTCCCTGCACGTGAGATATTTGCAGGAGTGCGGCATCGCGGCCGATCTGCCCGACGACGGATACCGTGGGGAATATCTCGCGGCACTTGCGCGCGATTTCCGCCGTGAAGAAGGGGAACGCTACGCGGGAGTGCCGGAGGAAGAAGCGCTGCCCGTGTTCCGCAAGGTCGCGTGCGACCGGATTCTCGACGGTATTCGGATGGACCTGAATGATTTCCGGGTCGGTTTCCATAACTGGTTTCGAGAAGAGAGCCTCCACCGCGAAGGAGGGGTGTCGGAGGCGATCGAAGAGCTTGAAAAACGCGATCTGCTTTACCGGTCGGAGGGGGCGGTCTTCTTCAAGAGCGAGACCCATGGGGATGAAAAGGACCGGGTCCTCGTGCGTGCGGACGGGCGGACCACGTACTTCGCGGCGGACGTTGCGTATCACAGGCGCAAGTATCTTAAAGGGTATGACCGGATGATCGACATCTGGGGGGCTGACCATCACGGATACGCTCCCCGAATGATGGCGGCGATGCGAGGCCTGGGCGAGGACGAAAACCGTCTGGAGATCCTGCTGGTCCAGTTCGTGACCCTTGTTCGTGACGGCAAGGCGGTCCAGATGTCCACGCGTTCGGGCGAGTTCACGACGCTTCGGGAAGTGATCGACGAAGTCGGCGTGGACGCTGCGCGCTTTTTCTACCTGTTGAGGAGCTTCCACTCGCACCTGGATTTCGACCTGACTCTCGCCAAGACACAGTCAAGCGAAAACCCGGTGTATTACATCCAGTATGTGCACGCGCGCATCTGCAGCATCTTTCGCGAAGCCGGGTCGCGGGGAGTTTTCCTTTCCGACAACCCCCATCTTTCAAGCCTGTCCCTGCCTGACGAGGTCAAACTGATGAAGAAGGTGGCGCGGTTTCCGGACGTTATTTCGGAAGGGGCAAGGCAGCGGGAGCCGCACCGAATCCCGTTTTACCTGCTGGACCTGTCGCGCGAGTTCCACGCTTTTTACCAGAACCACAGGTTCCTGGGCGAGGCACCGGAAAGGACCCAGGCCAGGCTTGCGCTGGCGAAAGCGGTGAAAACCGTCGTATCGAACGGGCTTTCCCTTATAGGCGTTTCTGCGCCGGAGAGCATGTGAAATACCTGTACAATAAAAGGAATCATCGCAGGGGTGACGGGGAGAGGCATTCATTCGCGTTTTTCGCGGTAGGCGCGATCGTTTTGCTTGCGGCGGCGTTTGTCATCGGGCTCCAGGTGGGCAGGGTCGTCGAAAAGAACGCGGCGGGTCCCGAAGGACGCACCGGCAGGAACGGTGAAACGCGGGCTGGATCTGCGGAACAGAAACAACCCGCGGCGGCCGATGCGCGGAAAGACCTGGGCTCTTATTCGGAAGAGGCCGGGAAGGTTCCAGTCGTTCCTCCTCCGGATGCGAAAGATACGGCGGCCGACGTGGAAAAGAGACTCACGTTTCAGGAGTCTCTTCCAAGGAAGGAAGCGGGGCCGGTCGCGCTGGTCCGCAGGGCGCAAAACGACAACGCGTCCGGGTTGAAGGTGCCGGATGAGGGGCGGAAGAGATACATGGTCCAGGCGGCGACCTTCCGGGAAAAGGGCAAGGCCGAATCGTTCCGCAAGCGGCTTGCCGACGCGGGGTTCGCGGCTCCGCGTATGCTGAAAGGGACGGGAAAGAACCGGGAAAAGTACTACAGGGTGATACTTGGTCCCTTCGCCGACCGGGAATCCGCAAGGAAGGCCGTGCTAAGGCTCAAGGAGGAGATGAAGGTGGATTCCTACCTGTTGCCGGCGAAAACGGGATGAAGATCCTTCCTACGAAAGATGTTTTCCGGTCCCACGCGGGTGCTTACACGAAAATCCCGGTATGGCAGGAGTTCCACGCCGACCTTGAGACGCCGGTTTCGGCCTATCTGAAAATCGCGGCAAGGTTCCCCGACGACCATTTCCTCCTGGAAAGCGTGGAGGGGGGAGAGAAGTGGGCGCGGTATTCGTTCATCGGGTTCGACCCGTACCTGCAATACCGCGCCGAAGGCGGAAAGGTGACAATCCGAAAAGGGGGAAAGGAAACCGTGCAAGATGCCGGCGGGGACCCCTTGCGAGAGCTTTCGGTGATACTTTCCGGGATCCGGTGCCACCATGCGGATGGGCTTCCAAGGCTTTCGGGGGGTGCGGTCGGGTTCCTGGGTTACGATTATGTGCGGAGCATCGAGAACATTCCGGACACCCATGCGCACGACGGAACGCCTGACGCCCTGTTCGTCTTCCCTTCGCGGCTGGTGATTTTCGACAACGTAAAGCACACGATACTGATCGTGGTGCACGGCGAGGTAACCGGTGAAACGGAAGCGGATGAAGTATACGGAAGGTGCCGCGGCGCCATCGACGAGGTGCGCGAAATCATCCAGGGACCGCTGCCCTGGTCGGAAATTCCAGGGGGACGGAAGGCCAAAGGCCCCTTCTTCGAGATTCCCAAGGAGACCTTCGTTTCCTCGGTCCGTAAGGCGAAGGAGCACATCCGTGAAGGGGATATCATCCAGGTAGTGCTATCGAACCGCGCGCGGATTCCGACCGGCAGGTCCCCTTCGGAGGTCTACAGGGTTCTGCGGGCGCTCAACCCATCGCCCTACATGTACCTCCTCAGGATGGGCGATCTTTCCATCGTCGGCTCTTCGCCGGAAATCCTGGTCCGCCTGGAGGGCGGGGTCGTGCACCTTCGGCCGATCGCCGGCACAAGGCCCAGGGGCGCCGTCCCGGAGGAGGACAGGCGCATGGAGGCGGACCTTCTATCCGACCCCAAGGAAATCGCCGAGCACGTGATGCTCGTGGATCTGGGACGGAACGACGTCGGGAGGGTGGCCGACTGGGGGACGGTAAAGGTGGACGAACTCATGACGGTGGAGCGCTATTCACACGTCATGCACATCGTTTCCAACGTCGTGGGGCGGCTTCGCAAGGGCCTGACGGCCTTCGACGTGCTTCGCGCCGCCTTCCCCGCGGGGACGGTCACCGGAGCGCCCAAGGTCCGGGCGATGGAGATAATAGAGGATCTTGAACCGTTCAGACGCGGCATATACGCCGGGGCTGTGGGGTATTTCGACCTGCATGGCAGCATGGACTTCTGCATAACGATTCGCACCATAGTGATGCGAGGCGGCGAGGCGATGATCCAGGCAGGGGCCGGAATAGTCGCGGATTCGGACCCGGAGAAGGAATGGGAGGAGATCCGGAGCAAGGCACGCGTACTGTTCCGGGCGATCGGCATCGACGATGAAGAGGGGGTTGCCCCTTGATCGCGGTCATCGACAACTACGATTCCTTCACCTATAACCTGGTTCAATACCTGGGCGAACTTGGAGCCGACGTATCCGTTTTTCGTAACGACGCGATATCGATTGCCGAGCTCATCGGGCTGAAACCAGCCGGCGTCGTCATCTCCCCGGGCCCGGGAGGGCCGGACGGCGCGGGCATCTCGCTGGAGGCGATCCGGGCGTTTTCGGACAGGGTCCCCATCCTCGGAGTCTGCCTCGGGCACCAGTGCATAGGGCAGGCGTTCGGCGGAAAGGTGGTGCATGCCCAGACGCTCATGCACGGGAAGACGTCGCGCATCAGGCACAACGGAAAAGGGATCTTCTCGCTGCTCGAAAATCCCCTGACGGCCACCCGTTACCATTCGCTCGCGCTTGAGAGGCACTCGCTTCCGCCGGAGCTGGAGGTCAGCGCGGAATCCGAGGACGGCGAGGTCATGGGAATACGGCACGTGTCCCGTCCGATCTTCGGGGTCCAGTTCCATCCAGAGTCGATCCTGACGCAGTACGGAATGCGGATTCTGGAAAACTTCCTCTCGCTGATAGACCCGGGCCAACCCGTCCTGCGATGCTTCGGAAACATGCGCGAGGCCATCTCGGAGGTCGCCGCCAAGAAACACCTCACGGCCGACGGGATGAGGGACGCCATGCGGATGATCATGGGAGGGGAGGCTACCCCGGCCCAGATCGCGTCTTTTCTTTCATGCCTGGCGATGAAGGGGGAAACGACGACCGAGATCGCGGCCGCCACGGACGTGATGCGGCAGAAGGCGATCCGGATCCAGGGGCCTCCCGGAGAGGACTTGCTCGACACCTGCGGAACGGGCGGAGACCGCGCCGGGACCTTCAACATCTCCACAACGGTGGCGTTCGTGGCGGCAGGCGCCGGCATCCGCGTCGCAAAGCACGGGAACCGCTCCGTGACAAGCAGGTCCGGAAGCGCGGATGTGCTGGAGGCCCTGGGAATGGATCTGTCGGCTTCCACCGCGGACGTGCAGAGAGCGCTGGACGTGGCGGGGATCACCTTCATGTTCGCGCCGAAGTTCCATGCCGCGATGAAATACGCTATCGGGCCACGCCGGGAAATAGGCATTCGCACGATCTTCAACATACTTGGGCCATTGAGCAACCCGGCGGGAGCGAACTGCCAGGTGGTCGGCGTGTACAGCGAGGAGCTCGGGGAGACCTACGCCCGCGTACTCGCGGAGCTTGGGCACCGGAGGGCCTTCGTCGTTCACGGGACGGACGGAATGGACGAAGTCACCCTGGCGGCTCCGACGATAGTATGGGACGTGAGAAGCGGGGTGGTGAAAAGGTACCTTTTCGACCCGCGGTCGGCGGGTTTCGAATATGTACCGATGCATGATCTGAAAGGTGGGGATGCCCCCACCAACGCGGGAATATTGGCCGGGATCCTGTCGGGAGCGAAAGGACCGGGCCGCCAGGCCGTCCTATTGAACGCGGCATTCGCCATCGTCGCCGGAGGAAAGGCGGAGGATGTGCGCGACGGAGTGGAGAAGGCTGCGAAAGCGATCGACTCGGGAGCGGCCGTCGAGCGGCTCAAGGATTTCCTCGGAATACTCGGGCGCAGGGAGGCTATCTGAAGAGGAATGGCCTCTCACCTGGAAAAAATCCTGGACGGCGTCAGGGAGGACCTCAGGCGAAGGAAGGCGGCCACGCCGTATACCGCCGTCCTCGAACTGGCGAAGCGGGTACGGAAGAGACGGAACATACGCGATCGGCTGGGGGGCGGGCCGGGAATCATCGCGGAGATCAAGCGGGCCTCGCCCTCACGTGGGTGGATCAGGAAGGATCTGGACGCAGCGAAAACCGCCAGGGCATACGCACGTGGAGGAGCATGCGCGGTATCCGTCCTTACGGAAACACGTTATTTTGGAGGCACACTTGAGGATCTTTCGCGGGCGGGAAAGGCTTGCGGCACCGTCCCGGCTCTCCGGAAGGATTTCATCCTCGACGAGTATATGATCGCGGAATCCCGCGCGTTCGGGGCGGATCTTGTGCTCCTGATCGTCGCGGTGCTCGGAAAGGAAACCGGCCGCCTTGTCCAGGAGGCGGCATCGCTCGGGATGGAGGCGCTGGTGGAGGTCCACAACCAGGAGGAGATGGATTTTGCGGCGGATAGTGGAGCCACCATAGTCGGGATAAACAACAGGGACCTTTCGACGTTGCGTGTCGACCTGGATACCTCCCGCCGGCTACTTCCCATGGCGCCGCCGGATGCGATCAAGGTGGTGGAGAGCGGAATCACGTCTCCTTCGGAAATCAGGGAATTCCACCAAGGTGGTGGAGAGCGGAATCACGTCTCCTTCGGAAATCAGGGAATTCCACGGGATGGGAGCGGACGCATTTCTTGTTGGGGAGGCGCTCGTGCTGGCGGAAGACCCCTGCGCGGCCTTGCGATCGTTAAGGGAAGACAACATAAATCCGAAAGCCTGAATAGGGAGGTGGTGGTTGGAGACCAAGATCATACTTAAGGACTCTGATATTCCGAAGACCTGGTACAACATCATATCCGACATTCCCAACCCTCCGCAGCCTGTACTCCATCCCGGTACGGGGAAGCCGATCACGCCGGCCGACCTGCTTCCCCTGTTTCCGATGCCTATTATCGAACAGGAGGTGGCGACCCAGCGGTTCATCCCGATCCCTGAGGAAGTCCGGAAGATATACGCGCTGTGGCGGCCCACGCCGATGTTCCGCGCCGAACGCCTGGAGGCGGCGATCGGGACCCGCTCGAGGATCTACTACAAGTACGAGGGGACAAGCCCGGCGGGGAGCCATAAGCCGAACACCTCCATCCCCCAGGCCTACTACAACAAGATGTCGGGGAGGAAAAGGATAGCAACGGAGACCGGAGCCGGTCAGTGGGGGTCCGCGCTTGCGCTGGCAGCGTCATTCTTCGGCCTTGAGGCGAAAGTTTACATGGTTAATATCAGCTACCAGCAGAAACCGTACCGGCGGATGCTGATGGAGTCGTACGGAGCCACTGTCGTGGCTTCGCCGAGCAAGGACACGAATAGCGGGAGGCAGATTCTTGCCGGAGATCCGGATTCCCCGGGATCGCTCGGGATCGCCATCAGCGAGGCGGTCGAGGATGCGGCGACGCGGGAAGATACGAGCTACGCCCTCGGATCGGTGCTTAACCACGTGCTTCTTCACCAGACCGTCATAGGGCTGGAATCCCAGGAACAGATGCGCATCGCCAACGATTACCCCGACGTCGTCATCGCCTGTTGCGGCGGCGGGAGCAACCTGGCCGGCCTCGGCTTCCCGTTCCTGAGGGACAAGATCGCGGGCTCGAGGGACCCGAGAATCATCGCGGTGGAGCCTTCCTCGTGCCCCACGCTGACCAAGGGCGTGTACGCGTACGACTTCGGAGACACCGCCAAGCTTACCCCTCTTGTCAAGATGTACACCCTTGGACACGACTTCGTCCCGGCCGGCATCCATGCGGGCGGTCTCAGATATCACGGCGACTCTCCTCTCGTAAGCCAGCTTTACCACGAGGGGTTGATCGAAGCGCAGGCGTATCCACAGACCGTGGTCTTCAAGAGCGCTCTCACTTTCGCGCGGTCGGAGGGGCTCCTGCCGGCGCCGGAGTCGGCGCACGCCATCCACAGCGCTATCGTTGAGGCGAAAAAGGCGGACGAGGAAGGCAAGGAGAAGACGATCCTGTTCAACCTGAGCGGCCACGGTTTCTTCGATCTGGCCGCATACGACGATTACCTTGCGGGGAGGCTTGTGGACCACGAGCATCCGGAAAGCAGGATCCGGGAGGCGCTCGGCCGGTTGCCGAAGACGGGAGGGTGACGTTTGAAGCCGTTCAGGATAAAGATATGCGGGATCACCAATGCCAGGGACGCGGCGCTTGCGGCATCACTGGGTGCCGACGCCATCGGGATCAATTTCTACAAGGGGTCCAGCCGGCACGTTCCTGTATCGGAGGCGGCTCCCATTGTCGCGGCGGTGAGGGGGAAGGCCACTCCTGTCGGCGTGTTCGTGAACGAACTCCCGGAAAAGATCGAAGAGATCTGCCGGCTGCTGCATATCGAGGTGGTGCAACTTTCGGGTCACGAACCTCCGGCAGTCGCATCGAGGCTGAAATTCCTGCGGATCAAGGCCATCCATGTGCACGACGGAACGGAAATGTACCGGCACAGGAATTATCCCTGCGATTTATTCCTGCTGGACGCTTCGGTCCCAGGGGTGTTCGGCGGCACCGGGAAGCTTTTGGACTGGGGCAAAATCGCCACGATGAAGCCCGGAAAGCCCTGGTTGCTTGCAGGCGGTCTTAACCCGGGAAATGTCGCTGAAGCGATCTCGGTAACACGCCCGGATGGGGTAGACGTTGCAAGCGGGGTGGAGGCGGCTGCAGGAAAGAAAGATCCGAATATGTTAAAGTCTTTCATTAAAAATGCAAAGGATGCCTTTGTAAATGTTAGGAAATAATAATAGAAATATGCCGGACAGCGACGGGCATTTTGGCCCGTTCGGGGGGCGTTATGTAGCGGAAACCCTCATGGCTGCCCTGATCGAACTGGAAGCCGCATACCGGAAGGCGGCTTCCGACCGCCGGTTCGGCAACGAACTTTCAGGTCTTTTACGCGACTATGCCGGACGACCGACGCCGCTGTACTTCGCAAGGAGGCTTTCGGAGCGCGCGAAAGGGGCGAAGATATATCTCAAGAGGGAGGATCTGGCGCATACCGGATCCCACAAGATCAACAACACCCTGGGGCAGGGGCTGCTCGCCCATCGTATGGGGAAGCGGCGGATCATCGCGGAGACCGGGGCGGGACAGCACGGTGTGGCGACCGCCACGGTGTGCGCGAAGATGGGCATAGCATGCGCCGTATACATGGGATCGGAGGACGTCCGGCGGCAGGAGCTGAACGTCTTCCGCATGCGTCTTCTCGGCTCCGAGGTGATTCCCGTCGAGTCGGGAAGCAAGACGCTCAAGGACGCTATGAACGAGGCTCTGCGGGATTGGGTGACCAATGTCAGGACCACATATTATCTTATCGGCTCGACCGCCGGGCCGCACCCGTACCCGATGATGGTGCGGGACTTCCAGTCGGTCATAGGGAAGGAAACATTGCGTCAGTTCCGTAAGACAATGGGAGGGCTTCCCTCCGCCGTCGTTGCATGCGTGGGGGGGGGGAGCAACGCAATGGGGATATTCACGTCTTTCCTCGCGATGAAGGGGGTCCGCCTCGTCGGGGTGGAAGCCGCAGGGCACGGATTGTCTTCCGGTAAACATGGCGCGACACTGTGTCGGGGGCGGGTAGGCGTCCTGCACGGCAGCAAGTCCTTCGTAATTCAGGACGGTGACGGACAGATACGGGAAGCGCATTCCATTTCAGCGGGACTTGATTATCCGGGCGTGGGGCCCGAGCACGCGTATCTCAAATCCACTGGACGGGCGGAGTACGTCGCGGTGACCGACGAGCAGGCGCTCGAGGGTTTCGACCTCCTTTCCAGAAACGAGGGGATACTGCCGGCACTCGAATCCTCGCATGCCGTGGCGTACGGGATCCGGCTTGCCAGGAAAATGAGACGGTCCCAGTCCATCGTCATCAACCTTTCGGGGAGGGGAGACAAGGACATCACTATCCTTTCCGGGCGGACAGGGGGCGATCGTGTCGCGGATTGACGATACCTTCGCGGCACTGAAGCGACGGGGCGAAAAAGGGCTTGTCGTCTACCTCACCGCAGGGGACCCGGGTTACAAAGCGTCGCTTTCTTATCTTCGAGCGGCAGCCGAGGGCGGGGCCGACATACTGGAGGTGGGAGTTCCTTTCTCCGACCCGATGGCGGACGGCCCCACCATAGAGGCCGCTTCGAGGCGCGCGATCGATCGCGGAATGAACACCGGCCGGGCGCTCGCAATGGTCCGGGAATTCCGGAAAGACCATGCATTGCCCGTCGTCCTCTTCGGATACTACAACCCGTTTTTCCGCTATGGCGCATCCCGTTTCTGCAAGGACGCGAAATCCGCCGGCGCAGACGGCGTGCTGGTCGTGGACCTCCCGTTCGAGGAATCGAAGGAAATGGCGCCGTCGGTTCACAAGGCGGGGATGGACTGGATTCCCCTGGCTTCGCCGACGAGCAGCCCGGAAAGGATACGGCGGGCAGTCGATTCCGGGTCCGGTTTCCTGTACCTTATATCGGTGACCGGAATCACGGGGGCCCGGAAATCGCTTCCACCGGAAGTTGCGGCCTGGGCCCGGTCCGTGAAGGAGAACGTCTCCCTTCCCGTGGCGGTCGGGTTCGGCATCTCCACGCCTGCCATGGCGCGTGAGGTGTCGCGCTTCGCCGACGCGGCGACTCCGGCGGTTCGTGAGATCCCTCAAAAAGGAATTGAGGTGAATTCGATGCCGATCCGTCTGTTCCGAAGGAAGGAAGAGGGTGACAAGAAGATCAAGATCCCGGAAGGGATGTGGATCAAATGCGACGCCTGCCTCGAGATCATCTACAAGCCGGAGGTGGAGCGGAACCTGAACGTATGCCCCAAGTGCAACTACCATTTCCGGATCCCTGCAATGGAGCGTATACGCGCCGTGACCGACGAGGGGACTTTTCGTGAGTTCGGCGAGGATCTCGAGTCGGTCGACATGCTCTCCTTCACGGATACGAAGAAATACACGGACAGGCTCAAGGAGGCGAAGAAGAAGACCGGGCGAAAAGAGGCGGTAGTGACCGGAATGGCGAAGATAAGCGGCATGGACGTCGTTCTCGCCGTCCTGGATTTCGAATTCCTCGGAGGCTCGATGGGCTGCGTGGTCGGGGAGAAGGTCACCGCCGCCGCCGAGACCGCCAGGGAACTTTCCCGCCCCCTGATCATTTTCAGCGCCTCCGGGGGGGCGAGAATGCAGGAGGGCGTCCTTTCGCTTATGCAGATGGCAAAGACGAGCGCCGCCCTTGCGCGGCTTGCCGACAGCCGGCTGCCGTTCATCAGCGTCCTGACCGATCCCACAACCGGCGGAGTGGCGGCGAGCTTCGCGATGCTGGGGGACATAATAGTTTCGGAGCCGGGGGCACTCATCGGGTTCGCCGGCCCCAGGGTGATCGAACAGACGATCAAGCAGAAGCTTCCCGAAGGGTTCCAGCGGGCAGAGTTCCTCCTCGAACACGGTATGATAGACATCATCGTGGAACGGACCCGGCTGAAGCCCACTCTCACACAGCTGCTCAGGTTCCTGACGGCATCTTCCGGGAAATGACCGGGCGGAACCGTCGCGGCAGGCCGGAAGTCGTCCGGCCGGGACTCGAGCGGATCCGAGCGGCATTTGAAATGTCCGGACACCCGGAGAGATCCTTCCGCACATTCCACATAGCCGGTACGAACGGGAAAGGATCGACTGCCGCATTTCTCGAGGCCATCCTGCGAAGGCTGGTTTCGGAACCTGTGGGGCTATACACATCTCCCCATCTCGTTTCGGCCGAGGAAAGGATCCGGGTCGACGGCGCGAAAATCCCCGGGGAGGATCTCCGCCGGGCCTTGCGCAGAGCCGCGGGGTTCTCCCGGGGCATGGGACCGGATAACGGGGACCGGCTTTCCTATTTCGAGGAAATGACATGGGCGGCCTGCGACTGGTTCCGGAAAAAATCGGCGCGCATCGTTGTGATGGAGGCGGGGCTCGGGGGGCGTTGGGATGCGACGAGCGCCTGTGAGCCGGCGGTCTCGATCGTCACGACCGTGGGAAAAGACCACCAGGAGTGGCTCGGGGACAGCCTTCGGGAGATTGCGGGGGAAAAGGCGGAGATTTTCCGCCGCGGAGTCCCCGCGATCCTGGGTAAGCTTCGCGGAGTTCCTCGTTCCGTCGCCACAGCCAAGGCGAAAGAGAGAGGCTCGCCAATATGGGAGCTCGGGCACGAGTTTTCGTGGGAAGTGTCCAGCGGGGGCCGGATCCGGGTGAGGGGAGTTTCAGCGGGACAACGCGGCGATCGCATGCGCGGCCGCATGGCGGTGGGCGTCGGCCATGGGAACGGCGCCGGGCGTTTTTTCGAAAGCGGCATGCGGAGCGCTGGCTGGTGCGAGATGGCCCGGGCGTTTTTCCATCCTTCCGGGGAGACGCAATTCGGGAGCCTGGGCTGACGGCGCACATAATCCGGATGCGGCACGCGCCCTTGCGATGGAACTGGAGCGGCTTAAATCAAGTGAAAGACCGGCACGGATCGTCGCCCTCTGGAGCATGCTCCGGGACAAGGACATCTCCGGCTTCCTCCGAGCGTTATCGGATGTAGTGGACGGATGGGTGATTTTCCCCTTGGAGCATGAACGCGCCGCGGCATCGGAATCGCTATCCGACGCATGCCGGAGAAGAGGTATCGCACATCGAACGTCGGCGGATTTTACCGGGGGCTGGGAAACGGCGAGGCGATGGGCGGGTCCCGGCGGGATCGTGATCGTATGCGGTTCCCTTGCGGCGGTCGGGGAAGCGTACAGGCACAGGGTCGGAGAGATCACCTGATGAGACGCTGGTCCGGTGCGGTTGCATTACTGTTGATTGCGGCTTGGGCGGTTCCCGCCTTCGCAGTCAATCCGCTCGCAGGAAGTTTTCTGTCCAGGGACCGGTGGAACTCCGGCGCCGCTCTCGGGGCCCCGGTAATCCTCGACGCCGACTCCCTCACATATGAAGAAGATACCGGAGTCGCAATCGCGGAGGGGAACGTGGAGGTCGGTTTCGGGAACCGCTCCATTCGAGCGGACCGGATACGGTACGACACACGGACCGGAGAGGCCGAGATGACCGGCCACGTGCACTACAGGGATATGGGGGACGAGTTCACATTCGACCGCATTGTTTTGAACATCGAAACGGAGTTAGGCGTCCTCTACAACGGAACGATCCGGCTCGGCAGCAATAACTACCAGATATCGAGCGACATGTTCGAAAAAACGGACTCACGTAAATACCGGGTC
>JAENIX010000168.1 GCA_016844415.1 Actinomycetota bacterium
GGCTTCGACGTCTCCTTGGGAACGGCTATCCTAACCACAGGCTGCGGCGCCGGCTCCTCCTTCGAGCACCCGGCGATTCCTCCCGCAATAAAGCAGGACGCCATCAACAGAATCAGCAGGGATCGCACGGTCTTCGGCGTCATTTCCCTTTTCCCTTTCCGGCTCCGGGTGCCTCCTGCGCCGCCTGCTCCAGGAACCGGTATGTGGTGGCCGTGCAGCCGATGGTGACCATGATGCGGTTTTCATCCCCGGGCTTCGGGTTGCCGAAACTGACGTCCGAGATGTTCACGATGCGGGGAAGGTTTCGGACCTTGTCGGCGAAGAGAACGAAGCTGTGGAAGTCGCCGCTTACCGTAATGGAAACCGGTATGGCCGCGTAGAAATCCTTCCGGGCTTCCGAGCCGGGCGCGAACTTCAGGAACTCGAGGCCTGATTCCTTCCCCAGGTCGGAGACGTTTTTCAGAAGGCTCGGTATCTCCGCCGAATTGGGAAGCTGCTCGAGCAGAAGACCCAATTGCTCCTCGAGCCTGCGGACCTCCGCCTTGAAGGAAGGCAGGTTCTTCGCAATGACCTCCTGCTGTTTTATTTCCGCATTCAGTTCGTCCATTTTTTTCTGCAGGGTGTCTCTCTGAATCGCCACCGGCTTATAGTAAAGATAGAAGTAAACCCCCACCATGGCCAGGCACATGACCACCGCGAAGATCACCCTCTGCTTCGGGGGGATTTTTGAAAAGTCTCCGAGTTTCAGCGCCATCACGAAACCTCGCTCGCCGGCCCGGTCACTTGGGCAAAGTCTCGAACGTCAGGTTGAACTTCATCAGCTTGACGCCCATGACGGTCGTTTGCTCGGCCGTTCCAAGCACAACGTTGTTGAAACGTCCGCTCTGACCGAGCGCCGTCATGAAATTCGCGATCGTGTGGTTGTTCAGCGCGATGCCGGAAAGGGTGATCTGGTTGGTCTTCATCTCCAGCCTGTCTATCCAGCATTTCTCCGGGATGGCGGCGGAAACGGCCTCGAACTGCTTCACCGGCAGAGTTCTTCCTGTCTGCAGGTTCGAGATGATGTCCACTTTCTGCTGCAGCTCCGCCTTCCGCGCCTTGAACTTCTCGACCTCCCCGATCTCCTTCTTGAGGCGCTCTATTTCGGTATTGGCCTTCGCGATATTCGCCTGGATCGTCCTTATCCGGTTGGTTTCCATCCGGTGGAAAAGGAACAGCCCCGCAAGCACGACCGCGGGAATTATAAAGTATACGATGTTGAAATCCAGCTCCCTGCGCTTCTTCCTCTTGCCCCGGATCAGGTTTATCCGGATCATCGGCGATCCTCCAGGTTCCGCAGCGCAAGGCCGATGGCTACCGTCGCGGCAGTCGCGTGCAGGGCGACCACCGCCGGGTCGACCAGGCGATCATCCAGCGACAGCCCCTCGAAGGCGTTGAACATCTCCACTTCGACGCCGATCTTCTCCGCCATCATCTCCTTCAGGAAACGGGACTTCGCCGCCCCGCCCGTCAGAAACACCTTCGTGACGAGCCGGTCCGGGTATGTAGCCGAGAAGAAGTTGTACGAGCGCTGGGCCTCGGTCGCCAGAACGTTAGAGACTGTTTTCATGATCTCGGCGAGCTTGTCGGCGCGGTCGTCTGCGCTCTTGGTGCCGATCTTGAGCGCTTCCGCCGCATCGAAGCTTACGGCCAGCTGCTTCTGGATCTCCGAGGTGTACATCCCTCCTCCCATCGGCACGTCCCGCGTGAAGAGAGGCACTCCCGAATGGAGGATGTTGACGTTCATGAAGGAGGCGCCGACGTTGATCACCATGGGGACCTGCTCGTCCGACACCGGATGGCAGAACTCGAACGCGTTCCCCGCGGCGATGGAATCGATATCGACGATAGCGGGGGAAAGCCCCGCGTCCTTGACCACCGAAATGTAATCGTTGACGAGGTCGGTCTTTACGGCAACGAGGAGGACGTCCATCTTTGAGGGATCTTCCTTGAGAGCGCCGATCACCTGAAAGTCTATTTTCACATCCTTGATATCGAAGGGTATGTACTGCTCCACTTCCCACTGGATCGACTCTTCAAGCTCTTCCGGGGTCGTGGTGGGAAGCACGACCTTCTTGATGATGACGGAATGCCCCGACAGGGAGGTGGCAACCTCCTTCTCGCGCACCTTGAGATCCCGCAGGGCGGTTTTTATCCCTTCTATCACGGAGGCGTGGTCCATGATCGCCCCGTCGACTATCGCGTCCGGCGGCAGTGGATAGACCCCGAATTTCTTGACGCCGCAATCTTTCCCGGTCGCCTTGATGTGCGCCAGCTTGATCGAGCTGGATCCGATGTCAAGACCGATCATCTCCTTGGATCCGAAGCCGAAGAGTGCCATCGCCGCTCCCGCGTCCCTATGCGTCTTTCTGGAACACCTTGTCCCGGTCCGACAGCTGCAGCCCCAGTGACAGGATGATCTTCCGCTTCGTGTCCATCCTGCAGGCCATCCCCTTCTCCACGCGATCGATGGTCAGCACGGACACCCCCGCCCGCCGGGCAAGTTCGGCCTTGCTCATCAGCAGGCCTTCCCTTATCTTTCGGACATTGTTCCCTTCCAGTTTAGCTTTTTCCTTACTCATAATAATCATATTCCGCCCCCACCCCGCAGGTGAAAAACAGGAGTTCCAACCTTTAATGCACCCATCTTTGCAAAATAATACCTCCACTCAAATTTATGTCAAGCGATTTTTAACTGCACATGAAATTAGTATAATTATGCTAAATTATCATCCATTCAATCCGTACGCCTTCGCCTTGTAAAGCAGCGCCGGGTGGCTGATTCCCAGCAGCTCCGCGGCCTTCGGCCTGCTTCCGCCGGTCTTCTCAAGAGCCAGACGTATCATCTGCCTCTCCACCTCCCGGATCGCCTCCTTGAGGTTGGGACGCTCCACCTGAACAGGGATCCGGACAACGAAACCCGGTGACCCCCTCCCCTCGGCCGAAGCCCCCCGGTTCCAGATGGACAGCAGTTCCTCTCGGGAAATCTCCCGCCCTCCCGCCAGAAGGACGCACCGCTCGATCAGGTTCTCCAGTTCGCGGACGTTCCCCCTCCAGTCGTGTCCCTTGAGAATATCCATGCACTCGGGAAGCAGGAACATTTCCGGCTTGTGGAATTTACTCGAATAACGGCGGAGGAAATGCTGTGAAAGGAGCGGGATGTCCTCGGGACGCTCTCTCAGAGGGGGCACATGGATACGAATCACGTTCAGCCGGTAGAAAAGATCGTCCCGGAACCTTCCTCCCGCGACCTCCTGTTCCAGGTCCCTGGCAGTCGCGGCGACGAGCCTGACGTTCACCTTCCGGGTCTCGGTGTCCCCAAGGCGGCGCAGCTCCCCTTCTTGGAGGAAGCGAAGCAGTTTCGTCTGGAGCGGAAGGGATAGCTCGCCTATCTCGTCCAGGAACAGGGTCCCTTCCCCGGCCTTCTCGATCAGCCCGGCCCGATCCGATTTCGCGTCGGTGAACGCACCCTTCCTGTGACCGAAGAGCTCGCTTTCCAGGAGAGTTTCCGGAATAGC
>JAENIX010000169.1 GCA_016844415.1 Actinomycetota bacterium
TGTTCGGTGTGGCGCTCGAGGAAGGGCGAGGCTCCGACCGTGCTGGTGCCGTCCCGCTCGTATGCCACGGCGGGAGGGGTCCGCTACTACGAGCTGCTGCGGGACTCGGAGGGCGAGGATACGGGTGCGGGGCAACGCGCAGCTGCGAAGCGGTTCAAGGAGTACATCCGGGCCGAGTACCAGAAAGTCGCGTCCGCCGAGAAGGAGGCGTCCCCATGAGCCGCATAGACCTCGCGTTTTTCGGGCGCTCTACCTCATCGGGTCCGATCGTGTTGAAGTCTCCCCGCCGCATCGAGCACGACGCGAAGTGGCGCAGGGTCAAGGATCGCGCATGGTTCGCCGCCGGATGCGCGCTTGTCGCCGCCATCCTGTTCTTCGGGGTGCTGGCGATGTTCATGGTGACGCCGTAATGTGCGAAAACTGTGGATGGGAGGAGCAGCTGGAAGAACTGAACGACCTGTGCGCCGACAATGATTACGAATGGGCGAACGACACGCTGTCGGGGATCGCGGAGTGGGTCGAGGAGAAGGAGCACATCACTGCGAATCAGGCGGACGCGATCGACAACATCAAGGCCGCCGTGGAGGGCCGGCGATGAACAAGCAGCCAGGCGGCCTGTGTCGACTCTGCGGGTATCCGTTCGTCGCCGAGGAAGAAGGGCAGCAATACTGCTGCGAGGACTGCCAGACCAAGGACCGGAAGATCGACGAGGCGGAAGCCCGCGCCGATGAAAAGAGGGACGCCTGATGCCGTGGGTTGATTTTGAATGCCCCGATGGGGGAAAGATCCAGATCGAGAAGTGCCTCGTGTCCTGCCGGATGGGCGCGCGCTGCGTGGCGAAGCCGACGCTGATGCTCATGTCGAAGCGCCGCGAGTGGAAGGGGAAGATCTCCGCGACGCAGGGCCTGAACGGGACGCGCATGGAGTACCTGAAGATCACGCAGCCGTTTTCCGAGCGGCCCACCGATCGTGCATTTGCGCTGCTTGGAACGTTCCACCACCTGAAGATGCAAGGCGTCGCCGTGCCGGAATCCCTCACCGAGGAGTGGATGGAGGACGAGGCCGGTACGGGGATGTTCGACTGCTACGACGCCGAGGAGAAGGCGCTCTACGATTTCAAGACGTGCGGCTGCTACAAGATCAACAAGGCGCTCGGGAAGGTGAAAGAGGAAAACGAAGTGATCATCCCGGACGGGGAAGACGGGTCCGGTTTCTACAAGTCCGGCGCGAGGAAGGGGATGGCGAAAACCCGGAAGGTGATCACGTGGTCCCTCGGTGATCCCGACATCTTCGAGTGGCAGATGCAGCTCTCCCGGTACGCCTGGATGATCAAGGACGCCGGGTTCGAGGTGGAGCGCGCGTACGTCCAGGCGACCGCCCGGGACTTCAACCAGCAGAACGCCCGGCAATACGGCCTCGACCGGCAGATCTACATCATCCCAGTGGAGATCCTCGCCCGGGAGGTCGTCGTCCCCTTCTACCTGGCGAAGCAGGAGGCGCTCCTGTACGCCCTTGCCAACAAGGAAACCCCGCCGCCGTGCGCCCCGAAGGAGACCTGGGACGGGCGCCGGTGCGCCGGGTACTGCCCCGTCTGGCAATACTGCGACGTTGGAATCGCTGCGCATCAAAAAGCTCCGGAACCGGAGAAGGAGGAAGTGGTATGAGCGTACCCGCCAACAGATTCAGGCCGCGCCCGAGCTACACGTCGATCGTCGGGTTATCCACCACCATGAGGATGCCGCGCCTCGGGAAGATCCGGCTCGGCATCAAGGTCAAGAACGCGAAGGGCGTCGAATACCCCAAGGACGTCGACTACTTCGTCTGCCCGCCCGAGGTCCAGGAGATCTACGGGGAGAAACCCAAGGAACTGGACGTGCTGATCCCGTCCACCGACCCGGCGCTGTACTTCCCCCAGGCCCTGAAGTGGTACAAGGGCGCCCGGCTGGTCTGCAAGGGGAACGGGGAGACGGCAACGCGGATCAACACCGAGACGGGGAACATGTTCGAGATGGCCTGCCCCTGCGAACACCTGAAGGATCCACAGACGAACCCGAAGGGGGAGTGCACTGCCCGGGCGAACCTGATGGTGATCCTGCCGAAGGTGAGCATGGGAGGCGCTTACCAGATTGACACGGGGTCTAACAACAACATCATCAACCTGAACAGCACCATGAACTGGATCCTGTCGATGATCGGGCGCGTGGCGTGGGTTCCGCTGACCCTGAAGCGGGTGCCCACCAAGATCCAGACCCCGGACGGGACCACCACCAAGGCCCTCCTGCAGCTCGAATTCAAGGGGAACGTGCAGGACGCCGCGGCGCTCCGTCATGCGGATTGGATCTCCATCCAGGGCGGGTCGGTTCCCGCCGCCCTCCCGCCGCACGTCGAGGACGATGACGGCCCCGGGGATGTGACGGCCGAGGTCGTTGACGAGGCGACGGGAGAGGTCATCGACGCCCTCCCCGCGACGGCTACTGTCGCGCCCGCGACGCCCGTTGTCGCGGAAACCCCGCCAGCCGAGGACGAGGTCCCGTTCCCCGAGCCGAAGCAGCCCCCACCCGCGGAACCGTCCAAGGCAGCGCCCGCTGCCCCCAAGGACCCGATCACGGAGCTTGTCGAGGGTAGGACCCTCCTCCTGTCCGCGGCCGGCACCAAGGCGATCCTGGCGGCCGTGTGGTCCGAGATCGTGAAGGACACGCGGATCCCCGGGGTCGACAAGGCGAAGCTCCAAGTGATCTACGACCGCAAGAAGAAGGAGATGGGCGCATGAGCACGAAGCGAACGCCGTGGGTGATCCCCGAGGGGACCCCGCCGTCGAAGTGCCGGGGGTGCCAGGCGGAGATTTACTTCGTCCCGTACACCCGGAGAGTCGACAACAAGATCGGAAGGATGCCGGTCAATGCGGACGGAATTCCCCACTGGGCCACATGCAGCGAAGCTCACCAATTCAGGAAAGGGAGGGAGGCCGTATGAAGGGAGACAAGTCGGTTTTGATCGAGGTGGTCGGGAACGCGTACAAGGTTCAGCTTCACGTCGACGACGAGACGGGGTTCTCGGGCAAGCACGGCAAGCCGGTCGTGGTCCTGGACACGGCCAGCGACGAGGTTCTCGGCAAGGCGGTCCGCGACCTGTTCCGTACACGGGTACGGACGGCCCGGAAGAGGGAACAGGTTCCGGCGTGACTCGACCCCCGAAGGTCCCCTGCCCGAAATGCGGCGGGCCGATGCTCAAGGGGTCGATCGCCTGCTACAAGTGCAGCCACGAGGTGATGAAGCGCTCGATGTTCCGGCAGTCCCACAACGCACGGACGAGGAAAGCGAGGGAGGATCAATGGGCGAATGGTGGCAGGGGTTCTGTTGGGGGATCGGGGTCGGCGTCGCCGTAGACCTTGCCGCGGTGGGGCTGTTCATCCTCGGAGCGATGATCGATGACTGGCGGGTGGAAAGGCGCTCCGTGGACCGGATCAAGGTGGGGTGATGATAATGAAGAAGTCCGCCTTGGGATGCATGAAGATCGACGGC
>JAENIX010000170.1 GCA_016844415.1 Actinomycetota bacterium
CGTGGGGCTCTGCTCCTTCCTGCTGATCGGGTTTACGTACGAACGGAAGGCCGCAGGCGATGCCGCGGTGAAGGCGTTCTGGGTCAACCGGATCGGGGATGCAGGGTTCCTGCTGGGAGTCCTGCTCGCGTGGACGACGTTCGGGACGCTCGATTTCCAGACGATCGTTAGCGAGGCGGGGCGGCACGCGGGCGACACCTTCGCGCTCTTCGGGCCGGCAGCGAAGGTGAACACGCTGACTCTCATCACCCTGCTGTTTCTCTGCGGAGCGCTCGCCAAGTCGGCCCAGATCCCGTTCCACGTGTGGCTCCCCAATGCGATGGAAGCCCCCACCCCGGTGTCGGCCCTCATCCACGCGGCGACGATGGTGACCGCGGGCGTGTACATGATCGCGCGATTATCCCCGCTGTTCGACCAGGCGCCGGTCACGCTGAATGTGCTTGTCGTCATAGGCGCGTCTTCCGCGCTGTTCGGCGCCGCCGTTTCCATGGTGCAGGCCGACATCAAGCGGGTCCTGGCGTATTCCACGATGAGTCAGCTCGGGTACATGATGCTGGCCTGCGGACTGGGGGCCTACGGGCTGGCGATCTTCCACCTGGTCGCCCACGCCGCGTTCAAGTCCATGCTGTTCCTGACCGCGGGAACAGCGATAGAGGAGGTGGCCGCCCGGCAGGAATCCTCCGAACCTTTGCGCTCCGACGGCTGGTTTCCCGCCCGCTTCTGGCTCCTCTGGGCATCGGCTGTCGCCCTGGCGTCGATGCCCCCCCTGGTTCTTATCGCGAGCGGAAAAAGGCTTTTTCAACTGGCGTCCCCATCGGAACACGGGCATCCGGTATTCTGGGCGCTTACCTGGGTCGCGGCGCTGATGACGGTGGTGTACCTGCTCCGCCTGGTAAGGGCCGCAGAGCGCCGATCCGGGCCGGACGCCACGCCGCTTCGTCTTCTGACCCCGCGTACATTCGGATATGTCGCGGGGACCGTGGCGGTTGTGACCATGGCTTCCGTATGGTCCCCCCTCATCGGCTGGGCGTGGTTCGAGCGCTTCATGGCTTCGGTTCTCCCCTCCCCGTCGCGCGGCGCTCCGGTCGCCGCCGCGGAAGGGACGCTGTCTCTCGCAATCATGACGGCCACGGGCGTGACGCTCGCGGCCGCGGCGTTCGGAGTCCTTCATGCGGCCTTGCGGAGGCGCGCGTCCGCGGCGCCCAGCCTGTGGGATCGATGGAGCGCGATGCTCTATGTCGTTGTTCTGAACCGCGGATACGTGGACGAGGTCTATCAGGCTGTTATTGTCCGCCCCGTGCTGGGGTTCGCGGAGTGGCTTTCGGAGTCGGTCGAGGTCGGAATCATCGACCGTTTTTTCGAAGGCATCAGCGTGGTTTTGGAGGGCGTCGCGAAGTGGCTATCGGAGTCGGTCGAGGTCGGAATCATCGACCGTTTTTTCGAAGGCATCAGCGCGGTTTTTGAAGGCGTCGGGAAGTGGCTGTCGACGTGTGTGGAGGGAGGAGTCATCGACCGGGCCGTCGACGGCTTCGGAGCGGCCGTCGCTGGCATCGGGCGGTGGATGCGGATGATGCAGAGCGGGCAGTTCCACCATTACGCCATCGCGGTGGTCCTCGGCGTCATTCTTATGCTGGGCGTGTACATCGTCGCCGGCCTGGCCGGCTGAGCTCCCACCACTTCCCGGGCAATCCCGACTTCTGTTGGGTTGGACCGCCCCCCCCTTGACAGCCGCGGCCGCCTGCGGTATTCCTATACAATAACTGAATCGCCATTCATTTTTAGATCGAACCGCATCCCTGGCTGGAGGTGAGACATATGTTTCCCAAGATCCGCAGGGCAGCCGTGCTGGGGGCCGGGGTTATGGGGTCGGGGATCGCAGCCCACCTCGCCAACGCCGGGATCCCGTGCCTCATGCTCGACATCGTTCCTCCCCAGTTGACCGATGAAGAAAGGAAGAAGGGGCTCACCGAGAAAAGCCCCGCCTTCCGCAACCGGTTCGCGGCGAAGGGGCTCGAAGGCATCAAAAAAGCGCGGCCCGCGCTCCTGTACTCCCTGAAGGACCTTAAGCTCATCTCGGTCGGCAACTTCGACGACGACCTGGCGAAGGCCGCGGAATGCGACTGGATCGTGGAGGTGGTCACTGAAAACCTCGCGATCAAGAAAACACTGTACGACAAGATCGAGAAACTCTGGAAGCCGGGAACGGTCGTCACATCCAACACATCGGGCATAGCCATCTCGCAGATGATGGAAGGGCGCGGCAAGGAGTTCCGCCGCCATTTCCTCGTCACGCACTTCTTCAACCCGGTCCGGTACATGAAGCTCCTGGAACTCGTGGCCGGCCCCGACACCGACCCGGAGATCCTTCGCGGCATGGCGGAATTCGGCGAGCGGAAGCTGGGGAAGGGGATCGTCTACGGGAAGGACACGCCGAACTTCATCGGGAACCGGATCGGCGTCTTCGCGATGATGTACGCGATGCACGCGATGGTCGCTGACGGCCTCTCCATCGAGGAGGTCGACAAGATCCTGGGCCCTGCGATGGGGCGCCCGAAATCCGCGGCTTACGGCACGGCGGATCTCGTCGGCATCGACACGCTCCTGCATGTTTCCGACAACGTGTATAAAAACCTTCCCGGCGACCCGGCGCGCGAGCTCTTCCTCCCCCCGCCCTTCGTGAGCGAGATGGTCAAGCGCGGCTGGCTCGGGCGGAAGGCGAAGAGCGGATTCTTCAAGATGGAGGGGAAGGGCGACGACAAGAAGAAGTTCGTCCTCGACTACAAAACGATGGATTACCGGCCTTCGGGCAAGGTCAGCTTCCCGTCGCTGGATGCCGCGAAGGGCGAGGAGGAGGTCGGCCCCCGAATCAGGAAAGTGATATCCGGGGACGACAAGGCTGCCGTCTACGCATGGAAGGTCCTTTCCGAGTCGCTCCTTTACTCGGCGAAGCGGATCCCCGAGATCGCGGACGACGTCGTCAACGTCGACAACGCGATCAAGTGGGGTTTCAACTGGACGCTGGGGCCGTTCGAAACTTGGGACGCGATCGGCCTTAAGGAATCCGTCGAGCGTATGCGGAAAGAGGGAAAGGAGATCCCCGAAAACGTTACGAAGATGCTTGCCGGCGGAAACAACTCGTTCTACCGGAGGCGCGAAGGGGTCACCGAGTATTTCGATTTCGCGGCGGGCGGTTACAAGCCGGTCCCCGTATCCCCCGACATCATCTTCCTGCCTGCGCTGGCCGAACGGAACAAGGTGGTCCGGCGCAATCCCGGCGCGGCGCTATACGACATCGGGGACGGCGTCCTTTGCCTGGAGTTCCTCACCAAGATGAACACGATCGACGGCGACATCGTGTCGATGATGAACGAGGGTGTGGAGCTTGCGGAGAAGGAGTTCGCCGGGATGGTGATCGCCAACCATGCGGAGAACTTCTGCGTGGGGGCGAACATCATGCTCGTCTTCATGGCGGCCCAGAACAAGGATTTCGACGCAATCGAGAAGATGGTCCGCGAGTTCTCGTGGCGGCCCCGGCGGGGATGGCGCTCGGCGGCGGCGCCGAGATCTGCATGGGAGCGGACCGTATCCGCGCGGCGGCGGAGACATACATGGGGCTCGTGGAGGTTGGCGTCGGTCTACTCCCGGCTGGCGGGGGCACGAAGGAGATGGTGATCCGCCACCTTGAGGGGATCCCGGACGGGGTGACCGTCGACCCGCTGCCGTTCCTGAGGAAAGCGTTCGAAACGATCGGGATGGGTAAGGTGGCCACGTCGGCGAAGGAGGCCGGGGAGTTCGGCTTCATGCGCCCCTGGGACAAGTTCACGATCCAGCGCGACTTCCTCCTCCAGGATGCCAAGAACACCGTCCTGGCGATGAACCGGGAGGGGTACGAAATGCCGAAGCAGCGCACCGACATCGCCCTTCCCGGCCGGTCGGAGTTCTCCTCCTTCGCTTATGGGCTCTATGCGATGAAAACCGCGGGGTACATCAGCGAATACGACGAGAAGGTCGGCCGCAAGATAGCTTTCGTGCTGACCGGCGGGAACGTGCCGCCCGGCACGAAGCTGTCCGAGCAGGACCTTCTGGACCTGGAGCGGGAGGCGTTCATGTCTCTATGCGGAGAGGA
>JAENIX010000171.1 GCA_016844415.1 Actinomycetota bacterium
GCCTTTGCCGGGTCCTTGTAGTACTTGACGCAGGTGCCCGCGGTCACGGCTTCAGGGGTGATGCCCAGCATCTGCTCCAGGAGAAAACCGTGCAGGAGGACGACGTCGAGGCTGCGCAGCTGAGGGGGGAACTTCGTCAGCCGCTCCGCGCAGAACTTCGCGGGTTCGGGGAAAGAGATCAGGTGGAACTTCCCCCCTCCGGCGGTCCAGGCGATCGCCTTCCCATTCTTCCCGGCGGCCTCCAGGGCCCGGATCGCATCCTCCGGCGACCCCTTGCGGGTCTCCATGGGAAGGAGGGCCCGCACCTTCGCGGCCAACTCTTCCTCGGAGAATGCGGGAAGCGAATGGACCCCCCGGTGCGTCGGAAGTATCACAATGCCTTCATCGTCCATGTTGCACAGGAACATGAGGACGTGCTCGTACGCCGCGTCCTCCCGCTTCCCGAATTTCTTCCGCATCTCCTCCCGGAAGGCGAGGGCGGTCTCGTAGCGGTGATGCCCGTCCGCGATGAAGACCTTCTTGTCCGCCATCTTCGCAGCGGCCGCCTTCTGGACCGCGGGGTCCGCCACCGTCCAGACCCTGTGCATTATTCCCAGGTCGTCGGTCGCCGCGAAGTCGGGCGAGGAAGAGATCCCCTTCCGCATCGCGGAAAGAACCTCGTCCTTCGGGTCGGAGAAAAGGCCGAAGATGGGGCTCATGTTGGCGTCCGTCACCCGCATGAGGGCGAGCCGGTCCTCCTTCGGTTTCGAGAGGGTCTTTTCGTGAGGCAGCACCTCCCCCTCTCCGAAGGCGGACAGGCGGAGCGCGCCCAGGTATCCCTTGCGGATGAAGGTCCCCTTGCCGGGGATCGTGAACTCCTGCTCGTAGTAGTAAAAAGCGGGCGTTGGATCCTGCACCAGCGTACCGTCGGAGAGCCACTGGCGATAGTGGGCGGCGGCGCGGGTGTACTTGTTGTCCTCTGGTCCGTCCCCCTCCCTTGGCATGCCGAAATCGACCCAGACGATCTGCCGGGGGTGCCGCCGGTGGAGGATCTTCTGCTCCTCCGGGGAAATCACGTCGTAGGGCTGGGAGACCACTTTCGAGAGGTCCCCGATCTTTCTTGGATCGTAGTGGATTCCGCGAAACGTAGCGACGATAGCCATGGCGTTATCCCTTTCCCAGAAAATCGGTGATGTCGCGGAAGGGGATCGCCCCTTCCCGCAGGAGCACGATTTCGTCTTCCTCGACCCGCACGACCGTTGAGCCGGGGGACCGGGATGCACCATCCGCCCGGGTGACGGCGGAGGGGGCGGGCGCGTCCCAAAGGACCCAGTCGACTTCCCCCGTGAATTCCCGGACGATCTCCTCGGGAGCCCGCCAGTTGCCGGGGTTCCCCGCGCGGTTCGCCGACGTCCCGGTAATCGCCCCTCCAAGGGCCCTTGCGAGCGCCCTCGCGACTGGGTGGTCCGGAACCCTCAGTCCCACGGTCCCGCCGCCGCCGGTTATCTGCTCCGGGACGTCCGGCAACGCCGGCATCACGATGGTCAGTCCCCCGGGCCAGAACTTCGCCATCAGGCGCGATGCGGTCCCGGAAACGCTCGACGCCCACCGGGTCGCGCGTTCAGCGTCGCCGAGCAGCAGGGGGATCGCCTTTTTCACCTCCCTGCCCTTGAGGACGAGGAGCCTTCGCAGCCCTTCCCGCGAGCCCGGATCGACCCCCAGCCCGTAAAGCGTGTCTGTGGGATAGATGACCATCCCTCCGGCCTGCAGCGACTCGACGATCCCGGGTGGGAAATATCCGACATGGGTCCCGTCGAAGCGCGCCAGACGGGTCATCGGATCTCTTTCGCCGTCTCCGCGACCGCTTTCGCCATATCGCGCCGCCACTCCCGGAGCTTCCTCCGGAGCTTCGCATCCGACAGCGCCAGTATCTGCGCCGCCAGGTACGCGGCGTTCTGCGCACCCGCCTTGCCGATGGCCATGGTCGCGACGGGGACTCCTCCCGGCATCTGCGCCGTGGACAACAGGGAGTCGAGACCTGAAAGGGGGGAACCCGCCAGCGGAACTCCTATGACCGGCAGCACCGTCTCCGCGGCCACTACGCCCGCCAGGTGGGCCGCCATACCGGCTCCCGCGATGATGACGGAGTAGCCCTTCTTCTCCGCCTCCCGCACAAGCTTCCGCGTACGGTCCGGAGAGCGATGGGCGGACGTTACGGTCGTAGAGAAATGAATCCCGAACTTTTCGAGAACGCGGGAGACCTCCGCCATCACCTCCGCGTCGGATTTGCTGCCCATGAGGATGAGAACCTTGGCGGCCATGTTCGCCTTATGCCCCGCCACGGAGGAGCGCCCTTCTCCCGATGTCCCGCCGGAAATACGCTCCCTCCCAATGTATCTTTTCCGCCGCCCGGTAGCCGCGCCCGATGGCGCTGCGGATGTCATTGTCCACCGCCGTCACGCCCAGCACGCGCCCGCCGTTGTTAACCAGCCGTCCGTCCTTGAGGGCCGTCCCCGCGTGGAACACCTGTACGCCGCCCTCCTTTTCCGCATCCTCGATGCCGGATATGGGGAACCCTTTCCTGTAGGATCCGGGGTAGCCGCCGGAGGACATCACGATGCATACGGTCGGCCGCGGGTCGATTATCATCTCCGCATCCGTGAGCTTTCCCTGCGCGCACTGCATCAGCAGCGGGACCAGGTCGCTTTCAAGGCGCATGAAGAGCGGCTGTGCCTCCGGGTCGCCGAACCGCACGTTGAACTCGAGCACCTTCGGTTCGCCGCGCTCGATCATGAGTCCTCCGTACAGTATTCCGCGGAACGGCATCCCCTCGGCCCGCATCCCGGCCAGCAACGGCTCGAATATCTTCTTGATCGCCTTCTTCTCGACCTCGGGAGTCACCACCGGAGCCGGGGAATACGCCCCCATCCCGCCTGTGTTGGGGCCCGTGTCGTCGTCGCCGATCCGCTTGTGGTCCTGCGACGTGGGCAGCGGCACTATCTTTTCGCCGTCGGTGAACACGATGTAGGAGGCTTCTTCCCCTGTCAGGCACTCCTCCACTACGACCCTCTCCCCCGCGTCGCCGAACACCCTCTTTTCCATCACGTCCCGCAGGAACGCGACCGCCTCCTCGTACGTCCCCGCGACCGCCACCCCTTTCCCCGCCGCGAGACCGTCCGCCTTTATGACCACGGGGAGGCGATGGGTAAGCACGTACTGCTCGGCATCATCGTATTCGTCGAACACCCTGAAATCGGCTGTAGGAATGTCATACCTGGCCAGGATGTTTTTCGTAAACACCTTGGAGCCTTCCAACTGGGCGGCCGCCTTGCTCGGCCCGCAAACCAGCAGCCCTTCTTTCGCGAGCGCATCGGCCAGACCGGCGACCAGAGGGGCCTCGGGGCCGACCACGGTCAGGTCCACCCGCTTCGCAACCGCGAAGTCCCGCAACTTTCCGACGTCGTCGACGGACACAGGGACAAGCTCCGCGTTACGCGCCATGCCCGGATTCCCCGGCGCCGCGTAGATCTTGTCC